>JAIXKT010000066.1:21229-59426 GCA_026932145.1 Bacteroidia bacterium | reverse complement strand
TGAACGGGAGAAAATTTGGGCTTTTTTAAAAATTTAGAGGTTATGCAACGCGCTCTATCTATAAGTTACAGTATAAAGCAGATGCCATAATCAAGTTTAAAGAATGGAAACAAAGAGTTATTGAAATGAAAATAGATGAATTTAATAGTGTGGTAAACTCCATTGAACATCACTTTGAAAACATCCTTAACTTCTTTAATAACAGAAACACCAATGCCAATGCAGAATCATTCAACTCAAAAATAAAACAATTTAGAGCTAATTTAAGAGGGGTTACGGATGTAAAATTCTTCCTGTTTAGATTAGAAAAATTGTTTACCTAAAATAGCCCTTCTCCCCATAAAATTAACCTGACCCCAAAAAACTCCCCATAAACTCAAAAAAAAATCAAAATTTATTTTGAACGGAAGAAAATTTGGGCTTTTTTAAAAATTCAGAGGTTATGCAACACGCTCAAGTAATAAATATATCTTCTATTCATTCGATATCATTTTTTTAACACTTGACAGTAACGCAGCGCTTGACGAAGTTCCGAGAAAAAAAAGAGGATACCAAAATTTATTTTGGTATTCCGGTGTTTTTCTCCTTGGGATCTAATTTTGTCAAGTGTTTTATTGGAACAACGTAGTAAATTTCGCCGCATCAAATTGGTTGGTGCCAGAAAGTTACTTAGTTTTGTGTAATGAAATGTTATTTGGGCTGGGTTTGGTGGCTGATTTTGGGTTTGGGAACGGTTTCCTGTGGAGGCAGCGAACCGGTTTTTCCGATTGAGCCGGATATCGCCTTTGAAAGCCTAACTCCTACCCGAATCCGAGAATGTGCTGACCCGCCAAACTGCTTAACCGGTGATGAGCTTGTTCTGAAAATACGCTATAAGGACGGAGACGGTGATATAGGAAACAAAACGCCTACTACTTCAAATTCAAATTTCTTCTTGATTGATAGCCGTGATAGCAGCGTGATTTCCTATAACTTGCCTTACCTCACACCGGAAACCAGAAAACCCTCTATTCAGGGAGTTATTACGGTGAATATCAACGGTATAGAGCGTAAAAATCCCCGTGTAAACCAAGAAACGGTTGTCTATACAGTTTATCTTTTAGATAGAGCCGGGCATCCCAGCAATAAAATTATTATTCCGGCCATTACGGTAGTTCCGTAATGGCAATTTACGTACTCAACGGGGTAATATTAGCGGGATCATTATTTCCGGGTCAGCGATAATCTGCGAGAAACTTTGTTTAAATGAGTTTCTCACTTGTGTAAGTCCCTGAGACTGAATAGTTCTACAAGTGCCGGGTGTAAAATACTGCGTTAAGAACCGTGTAAAGGGAGAAAAAACTTCACTGCCTTTATTCCAAAGTAGTTCTACGGGGCTAAACCACCAGAGCACAGAAGCCTGTGTTTGAACATTGATAATTTCTCCGTATAGCTCAAATAAGCGCGTTGCTTCTGCTAAGGGAAGCTGAACGGTCGTTTTATTGCTTCGAATTCGGTATTTCAGGTATCCGCCGGCAAAAGCACCTACCTTTAAACTTGGTTGTAATGACATAGTGAGCATACTACTTAACGAAAGGTCTCCCATAATCCAACGAAATTTTGCCGAACATTTGCTAAATAGCTCTTTCCAGATTTCAATTGTGATAATATCTTGTTTGTCCGGTTCATTAATTTTGAATGTATTTAGCGCAATTCCCGGTTCACCATTATTGGTAATTACACCATTTCCAATGACATAAATCCAGACTAAGTCTGTTTCTTTGGCTTTACTCAGCCAATTAGCTGTATTTAGCAGTCCGTTATGGGAAACGTTTTTTCCTTTTAAGATGGTTACATTTACAGAAGCAAAGGCTTTTGTGAGTTTAAAATGTTTTTCAAGTAAGGCTGCGTCTGTTTCGCCGGAATAACGGGTTAGGTTGGTATCTGCCGTTTTTTCGGGAGCAATAACCAATAAAAAAAGTGATTGCTGCTGATTTCTGGGCAAAGAATCTATTCGGGTAAGAGGTGCATTGCTGCGTTGTTCCTCTAATTTGTGAATGGAATTTACAAAAAATGGATTTGATTCCGGTTTTATATTTTTAATAATTTCACTGGGGGAGAAATTTTGGGTAAAATTTTGAATAAATGGCTGATGGGTTCCCCAACAATAGTAGTTTTTGTCTTGTGCTATTGCTAAACTTCCGCGTGGAGTTAATAACAGTTCAAATTTAGGGATGCCGGTATGTGCATTTAGCAGGTGTACGGGGCCGGTTTGAGTAAGCAAGGTTATCCAATTTCCTTCGGGAGAGCGTGATATACTGGATATTTTTCCGGTAATAATTTCTTCCCAAATCCATTGTTGCTGCTTGATATTGCGGCAGCGTACTTTTGTAATTGCCGGAAAGGTATCTAAGAGTTCGGTACTCCACCAATTGTCTTGCCAAATGTTGCTTGCCGTAAGTTTTCCACTAAGTTTAACTGTATCTATCACAATCTTTGATTCAATATCTCTGATAGCCCAGTTATTGGGTTTCGTAGAGTACAAAATATAGTTTCCATTTTCAGATACCCAAAATCTTTCATGATAATAATCTGTAATAGAATCAGTTATGTTTCCGGTAAAATTTAATT
The DNA here is from genome assembly GCA_026932145.1 of Bacteroidia bacterium. Lineage (NCBI taxonomy): Bacteria > Pseudomonadati > Bacteroidota > Bacteroidia > Bacteroidia bacterium. The sequence continues at coordinate 56,816 of JAIXKT010000066.1, read as the reverse complement.
TGGATAATACTGGTTTGAGGGCGTTGGTAGCCTGCCATAACTCTTGGTTGTTTCGAGTATATGCCATTTCTTGTTTGGCATAAGACGGGCTTTGAGTTTGGGTGATAACGGTGCCATTATTGGAATCCCAGACAATCGCGATGGTTGTTTTTCCGGGCATAAATTTAGTTTTTCCGATAAGGCGGTTTCCGTCTAAGGAAAAATATAGCTGTTCCCAGACAGAACTCTCCAATGGATAGCTCCACAAGGTATTTAATCCAGGGTAGGCTAATACCCGTAAAGTAGTTTTAGTTCCTTCTGTTGCCGAAAAGGCTATCTGCTGCTTTACCGGGTTGTAAACTAAATAATCTAATTGTGCTGGAATTTTTGTTTCTAAGTAAGTTGTTCGTAACGTGTTTAGGGAGAAAGAACTTAGCAATGTATCCGTTCCAATAATTATGGTAGAATCTGATAACCAAGCAGCTACGTTTTTTGAGCAGGTATTTTTCCCGAAAGATTGTAATAGCTCACCTTGCAAGGAATATTCATTCAAAACAGCACCTTGTTGGAGTAATACAGTGTGCCTATTGGGAATACCAGCTAAAAATGGGGACTCTTCGGCTGGTAATTGTAGTTTTGCGATTAGCCTGCCGGTTTGTAAATTCCAAAAAGCTACCATTCCGGAAATATCTGAGCTAATCACGGTGTCCCCAACTATTGAAACAGATTTTACTGGTTTTAAATGATAGGTAAACGGTAGATACTCTTTATTAGATTGAATATCAGTTATTTGTATTGAGTTGTCTGATTTCGCAATGATTAGATGTAATTTAGAGCCTTTTTGAAACCAAAAGGAATACTTTTGTTCGGATAGTTTTTTCTCAAAAATAGGTTCATCTTGGTGAATTGAATATAGCTGAATCAGTTCCTCTTCGTCCCAATTAACGGTGGTCATAGAAATGAAAGTATCCGATAATTGATAATTCGTGATTCTATTTAGGAACTGGATGTTGGTTTTGGATCGTGTAAGGGCAGAATCTAAGGCAAGGGTTACTACTTCCTGCCCCAGCAAAGTAACCAATGAATCACCGGATTGCGCCCAAGTAATTTTTTCAATAGGTAAATTATTCAGTAATATTTTTTGGGCTGTATTTTTCTGAAAGTCAATAATACATAAGTTTTTAGGCGTAAGAATAGCACATTTTTTTCTGAATGGGCTAAATTCTACTTGGCGAATTTCCGGCATAAACCAATCTACAACAGATTGATTTTTAGCTAAGTCCCATAAGATAAGCCGGTTATTGGCATCTGCCGTAACCCAATAATTTCCTTCCCCTGAAATATGGGTAATGCTATCTTGATGTTTGGTATAAATAGGTAAATTTTGGGCAAAGACCTTGCGGCATACCAAAAAGACCAACAGCCAAAGTACTCTCTTGAGCATACGCAAACAAATTTTAGAGCAAGTTACAATTCTTTTATACAAGTTGGCTGCCGTAGTAAAAGTTGCCGAACTTTAAAGTAGTTGTAGCTGCTATACCCCAAACTTCTGTACGCTGCTAACGGGGGTTATCTCGGTTATTGATGAAGATTTGGTCGTCGTTAAAGTGGTCTTTTAGGTTAGGGTTGTTGTTATAGTTTTCCATATCATACCCTCCCATTGAACCATTGGTTTGGAATAATAACTGGCTTCGCCAATTGGGGTTGGTAAATTCCCCGAATTTGGTAGAATGTAGTTGTACATATTCGTTGGTGGTTAAGTCGCGGTCATAAAAAACAAAGATTACATTACTTTGAACGCCCAGTTTATTATATGACCAGATTTGGTACGGATATTTATCTGTTTGGCTGGGAAAAGATTGAATGTCATTTGGTGCTCCATAGGTAAGCAATACTCTACCTCTATCTGTCTGGTAGCCGGGCCTTAGGGCAGATTTAAAATGCTCATTTGCATATTTAATTTTGGCTAAATAATCTTTCCATTCATAACCTTCGGGTGTATTAGCCTGATGTCTTTTTTGCCAAAAATGAACAAAGTAATTTTTTTTCTGGCTAAATGTTTGAAGGGAATTCACGAAATTAATTTCTGTGGGAGTTGATATAAAACGTAATGCTTGTAAGTAAACATTGAGAGATTCTTCCGGATGTGCATAAAGCTGGTCATATTTTTGAGAAAAATCCGGTAAAGTCTGATTATCTGCACTACGATATACATAAAAACGGGTTCGTTTGGTCGCCAAAGTCCTTCCATCATTAGTAACAGCTTCTACTTCAAGGATATAATATTGTGAGGGTAGTTCTTTGATGTTAAATGCTTGGATTAATTGATTTACTTTTTGGGGTTTTTGTGGGCGTGTTTTTCGGGTAAAATTTTCTATGCGGGCAGAGTTAGCAGCCTGTAAAATGGAAATAGCATAATAATAAGGCTCTTCAATATCTTTGGTATATAGTTCAATATAAAACTTCAGTGAATCCATATCCAAGAAAGCTCCGTTAGTTACAAAGGGTAGGATGTCAATATTTCCGCGTGTATATTGAGTTGATTTACTTCCGGTTGGGAAGAAAGAGTTTACCCACAATAAGTCGCTAAAAACGGGTTGGGAAATAGTATCTTGTGCAATAGAGAAATTTCGGGTGGCTTTATAGTCCCGTTTGCCGGGGGCAAAGTTATCTGTAAGTTCTATAGTCAGTTGATAATTTCCGGGAGCTAATTTTACCCGACGGGTATCCATAAAAAAGCGAGATTCAACCGAAGTTGTTGTGTCTATAATGTTTTCGTTTGTTAATAAAAATTTATCTCCCCATACAATATTCTGGGTTTCACCTTGTTGGGAAATCAGATAGATAACTTCTACCGAAGTTTTAAACTTTCCATTTGCCAGCGGATTATAATAGACCGTAGAGCCTCCAATTGATAGATGAACCTCCAGATAGGTTTTTCCTTCGGGGCTTTGAAAGCGTGCAATATCTGCATAAAAAAGCAGTTCTTTTGCAAGAGAAATATTCCCGCAACAGATTAATACAATGCAGGAAACTATTATTTTAACGTATTTTTTCACGATAAACGCCATCATATAGTGAACCATGGTAAGCTCCCCAAGTGGGAGGATTTTTTAATTTATAGGCAACTTCCAGACGTATTAAATACCAGCTATCAAGCCGCATTGCAGAGAGGATGTCTAAATTTTTATCTCCGTCTAAATCTCCCACCCAGAGTGTAGAAAAGTGTCCGGCTCCACCTGTGGGTAAATCAAGAACTTCTGAATAAGGGTTTTTTCCGTTAAAACAATACATTTTTATTCCGTGATTAGCCGGTACGTCTGTGTCGCGTAAGTTATATTTCAAAAAGACGGTATGGAACGGATGCTGAAAAATATTAGCTGTAACGGGGGAAGATATAATCACTGCGTCAATGGAATCTTGAAATAATATTTCGCCGGTAGTTCCATTCAAAACAGTTTGTATATGGTGTTGAAATCCTTCCACAAAAGAGCCTCTTCCGTAGTTAAAGAAGAGGTCTGTGCGGGTAGAATCAAAATAGAGGCCGGGTGCGGGGATGGAATATGTTTCTACCTTGCCAAAGTCTTTTGACCAGAGTTCTTTTTGTGTTTTTCCGTCAATGGCATAGCAAACGCCGCCTAAGGCGGTAGCTACGATGTCGAGTACATTGTCTTTATTTAGGTCAACGAATACGGGCGGGGAAACGAAGCCTTTTCGGGCGTGATTGATAATTCTTTGGGCATTTTCGGGTTTTCCTTCTAATATATTTTTCAAGGTTGTGCGCCAAAGTGCTCCCGGGTGGGTTTCGCCGCCGGTTCCCCAGTAAACTTCATGTTCGCCATTATTATAGGCATAAACCGGTGAGCAATAGGTTTCTGCAAAGTCAGGATTAGGGTGGTATCCCAAAATTTGGCCTGTTTTGCCGCTTAGTATCATGATATAACCCGTAGGGCGGCTCTTGCTAAACGCAGCGGAATCTTCCTGCCCGCCGTTAGTAACCAACAAATCAGGCACTAAGTCATTGTTTTGGTCTGGCACTAATTGAGCATTGTAAAACATTTTCCAGTTGGTTGAAAACTTACGTTTTTTGGGTTTTGCTTTTACATCGAACTTCCAGATTACTTCTCCGGTTTTGCCGTTAATAGCGGCAAAAGTTGTGCTGCGCCCGCCTATAAAAACATCTGGAATACCGTCTCCCGTAATATCCCAAAAAACAGCAGACCCAAAAATACTTGCATCTAAATTACAATCCCAAATTAAAGAGCCGGTTTTACCTTCATAAGCCTGAACTCTGCCACCTACATTATTGCCTTCGCTTAAACCAATGACAACATCTAAAACTCCATCTTGGGTCAGATCTATACATCTTGGAGAGGATTGTGTGTATAAAGTCCCAAAATGAGCCTTCCATACAACTTGACCAAAAATATAGTTTGGAAAAAATACAACTATTAAAAAGTAAATAGAATACCGAAGATCGGGTAAAGTTATCATCTAAAAATTAACTTCACAAATTTAGCGGAAAAATTATTAATCCATTCTGAAAAATATCCTGAAGTTTGGTTTAGGGAACTTAATAAAGTCCGAAATTTGTTATTCTACGAAAAATGAAAGCAGTAACTGTTGACCCCAATTCTGGCTTTTGCTTTGGGGTTGTTTATGCTATCCAGATGGCAGAAGATTGGTTAGACGAAAACGGATCCCTATATTGCTTGGGAGACATTGTTCATAATGAAATTGAGGTACAACGCCTTCAGCAAAAAGGATTAAAAATCATCTCCCACGAGGAGCTTGCCCAACTAAGAGATACGGCAGTGCTCATCCGCGCACATGGAGAACCACCAGAAACATATCAAACTGCAATGAAAAACAACATTATGCTCATAGATGCTTCCTGCCCCGTTGTGCTAAAACTACAAAACAGAGTGCGTAATGCCTATAATGATGAAGAACAGGTTGTAATTTATGGTAAAAATGGACACGCAGAAGTAAATGGGCTCGTTGGCCAAACAAACGGAAAAGCCATCGTAATAGCAGGTGAAGAAGGCTTAGATCAACTTGACTATGATAAACCTATATCACTATTCAGCCAAACGACCAAAAGCACTTCCAATTTTTACCGACTAAAATCCCTGATTGAAGAGCGAGCAAAAAACTCCTTTAAAGCTAACGATACAATATGCAGACAAGTTTCCAATCGAGAACCTCACCTAAAAGTGTTTGCAAAACAATATGATACAGTAATTTTTGTATCAGGCAAAAAAAGCTCAAATGGTAAAGTCCTCTACGAAGTGTGTAAGCAAGAAAACCCAAATACCTATTTTATATCTTCTCCCGAAGAATTAAATCCAGAATGGCTAAAAAATAGCTATAATGTAGGAATTTGCGGTGCCACTTCAACCCCTATGTGGCTCATGGAAGATGTAAAAACAGCTATTCAGCAGATTTTAGAAAATACTAAGCCTTAGTTATTTACTTGAATCAAAATCTGAATTTTTAAATAGAAAAACTATCTCCTACAAAGAAAAATTAAAGTACCCAAAAGCACTATTTTTTTTTAGAGCCGGCAGAATACTTTATCTTTGCAGTAAAGATAGATAACATGACACGTTTTTGGCTTTTTTTAGGATTATTTTTAGGGTTGGGCTACTGTATTCATGCCCAGACCCCAACTACCATCAGTCAGATCATGACTGTGAATGACAGCATAGCACCGAATGATACTTCTGTGTTAAAAGGGGGTTACGTTTCTGTGCGTGGAGTAGTAGTACAGAGCCCTAAGGAGTGGTATCAATATTTTGTTCCGGGTTCAGCCAGCTTTTGGATACAAGATTCGGCTAAGCATGGCTCCAAAACCGGCTTACAAGTACGTATTTCATCAGTAGCATCTGCACAAGCAACCGGAGCTATTGACCTCCTACCCGGCCAGTATGTTGAAGTTATCGGAACGGTAGGCTACTATTCCGGTGAAACTCAACTTACATTGGATACGCTTACTACCGTAACCGTATTAGCTAATGGTATTCCACTTGCCGGCCCAGATACTTTGCAACTTATCACACTAAACAGCACCTCAACAACCTCTGTACCAACAGGCGAAGAATGGCAAGGCTCCTATATTTCGATTAAAGATGCCTCTGTAATTCAGGTTTCTACAAACCCTGCACGTGGAGATTTTACCGTAAGAGATGCCTCCGGTGGAGAAATAAAAGTATGGGATGCTTATTTCTTTCAAAGAAACCAAACTCACGGCTACACAAAACCTGAATTAGGAACAGTTTATTCAGAAATTCGGGGTATCGTGTTTCATAGAGCTTTTCTTCCAACTTCTTATTATGAACTGCACGTTTTTGATACTTTAGGAATGACCATTGGCCAATTTCCGCCCAATATTACCTCAATGGTGCGTAACATCGCCTGCCCAAAACCAACAGATTCCATAACTGTAACTGCCACAATTGACCATATCGCTTATCCGGCAGATTCCGTAGTACGAGCAAATGTAAGGTATGCTATCGGAGAAACAAACCTAAATTATGATTCAATTCCGATGACCAAAGTACCCGGCTCTACGAACCAATGGACAGCTACTATTCCTCCGCAACCTAACCAAACCTTTGTACACTACTACGTTACCGCAACAGACTTAGATTCTCAAACAGTTTCATTCCCAATATTTGCGCCGCAATGCTATACAACAAACCAAAACGGCTGCGAAATTGTAGATATTCAAAAAACATCTCAAGAAATTCAACGCTCAACTTCCAGGAGATATGAATCCGGCTATGTAGATATGCATGTTTCTGATGTTCAGGGAGTTGTTACTGCTTCCGTGAATGATTTGGGTTATATTTTTATTCAACAAGAAGGTAAAAATGCTTGGGCCGGTATCCAATTAATAGGAGATACCAGTATTACCAAGCTAAAAATAGGCGATAAGGTTTCAGTAAATGGAAAAGTTACCGAATATTTTGGCCATACCCAAATCACAGAAGCTACTGCCAATGTAATCAGTACCGGCAATTCCATTACTCCATTGGTTTTATCGGCAACACAGTTTTCAGATACTCAATCTATTGCTACCGAAGCTTATGAAAGTATGTTCATCAGGATAACGGATTCTAACTTGCGGGTAAAGAGTACCCGCGTAGAGCCAACCAGCACTGTAAATAATGGAGATTACCGTGTGGGACTTACTTCCACACCTTCCATAAACGGCCTGCGTGTTTCTGCCGGCCGCCAAACGAATAATATTTTTACATCTCTGAACTTTTCCTATGTGAATGACACCCTATGGGCAAATACAGATGGCCTTATGAATGTACCCGTTTGCTTAATTACGGATTCTACCACCTTTGACAGTTTACAGGGTATATTGATGTATCAATGGAACGTGGTAAAACTTACCCCCAGAAATAATGCAGATGCCTTTAACCCGCGCAAACACGGCTGTTCACCAGCGTGTGCTGCCCCAGTTAGCTTCAGTGTTAGCTTTACAACCACCCCGCCCCAGCAAGTAGAAGCCTCTTGGGCTGCCGTTACAGGAGCTATTGCCTACCGTTTTTCATGGCAACAAGTAAGCCCCACAGTAGGCCCAGAAAAAAATATTGTAACCCCCAACTTATCACTTTCTTTACCAATTCCAGATTCATTGCAAGAAGGACGTTACTTGTTTACACTCAAAACATTATGTGCTGATAATGCCAGCAATATTAAAAAAGACTCCCTCAATATAGTTGTAGTAAGTCGTTCACAGTTAGCAAATAATCTTAGCTTCACAGCTTTTCCAAGCCCTGCTAAACAAACCTTAAACATCGCATTACCCAAAGAAAATGGTAATTGGCAAATTTCACTGATGAACGCTATGGGAGCTACAATACAAGAACAAAAGGTCTCTCTTGCCGGACAAACAACCTATACAATATCCTTAGACAAAGTTTCCGCAGGCTTTTACTGGGTTCAAGTAATTGATTTACAGGAAAAAACAGTAGGCTATCAAAAAATCATGGTTGAATAAATATTGTTTTAGTCTTTGAACGATTGACAAAAGACTTTCTCTTGTTGTTGATAAGTAAAGGTTAAACAAGTTCTACAAAAGAAAACGCTCTTTTATTTGAATAAAATGCTTACGCATACAAAACAGATAAGAGAGCGTTTTCTTTTTTTGGGTTTTGAGATTTTTTTATACCCAAGTAGGCAATAAAGAAGAAAAAGGGTGTTTGGTAACAACAAAGTAATTGTAAGGTTCAAAGCCAAATCTTCGGTAAAACATCTCTACACCCGGTATTTCAGAACCTTCAAAATCAAAAATCTCCTGTTGAGTAAATGCTCGGTCTAATTGATGTTTTAACAAAAAACCGGCAGTAGCACGACTTGTCTGAAGATTTGGATTTGAAACCGTTAATACATTAAGCCAAACAGAAGCATAGCTTGGTGCCCAGTTGATAACAGCCAATTCCTGATTCTCAGAAAATAATCCAATAAGAGGCTGACCAGAAAATGAGGTTATCAGTTTTTTCAGGACGGCTATTTTTTCGACAGAATACTTCTTTTGATTTTGGGGGAAACTTAACAGGCAATCCAACTCATCAAGCCCGACCTCTTTTAGCACAAAATGCTGCCGTTCAGCCTGCCGTAGCTTATGCGCTAATTGAGGTTGCATAACCGGAAAACAAGTTATGTTTTGAAAATCAGCTACATAAGATAGCTTAGGAATGATTTTGAAGCCGGCTGTTTTTAATTCATTACTCCAAGCAACTCCTATGGGTAAACTAAGCTGTATAAAGCTAAATTTTGGTAGAACAGCAATTAAATAGCTCCAAATTTTATGTAAATATTGACTTTTGGGATAATCTATGAGGTTGTTTTTGAGAATGTAAGGTCCTGTGTAGGGTGTCCAAAACGGAGGTGAAAGTGTATTGATAAAGTAGAATTTCTTGTGCCGACAAAATGGCAGCACAGCCATCCATTTCCCTGAATCATCTGTAATAATAAGAGCTTTCCAGTTTGGGGCTACAATACTCCACCAGCCATATCGAGCACAAATGGATGCTCCACTACATTTTTGAATAAAATTATCCCATAGATCTGAGGCTATTTCGGCATTGTCAGCTACAAAATGCTGCATTATGCTTTTTTCTTGAATGTAGCGGTACGCGCATTGAGGTACATCAGTAAATTAAGCATTCCATTGGTGTTGTTCATCAAGAAAAAGGCTTCTTCAATTGGAACTACATCTGTTTCAATAAATTCGCTTTCTCCGGCAGCGCCGGTTTTTCTGGCTTTGAAGTCTTCTATTTCTTTTTTAGGCAAGGTAATTTCACACCAAAAGAAGTATCCGCCTTCGTCCAATAAGCCGGGGGAGCTATAAAAAGGTTCATCGTTAATGGCGTGCAGTTGTTCTGGCCTAACTTCAAAGCCTGTTTCTTCAAAGACTTCTTTGCAGGCTACTTTCAAGGGGTCGGCTTCACTGTCACACATTCCGGCAGGATGTTCGTAAAAAACTTCTCCGTTAGCTACCCGGCGTTGTTTTACTAATAATAAAAATTTATTGCCGCTTTCTTGCTCGATAAAGCAAGTAAGTACCGAAACAAAATGACCCCGCAGCAAAACAATAGGTAATAAAGGAGTCCCTGAATTATCCTGAGCATCAATTCGCAACAATGAAAAAAGGACTTCTCCATTCCCTTTACGAATGGTAGAAAGCTCTTCCATACTATTTAAAATAACACCTGATTTTTGAAGTGAGTTTTTCCAGATTGTAAATTTCCGGGAAGTTTCTAATGCCTCCATTGTTGATTTTTTAAAAGAACAAATATAGTGCATTAAAGCTATGAAGTAACGTTTTATGGATACAATTGTTTGTATGTAAAAGCCAAAATATCAGCCTCTTCGGCAATTCGTTTGTGGATAGGTTTACCGGAACCATGCCCGGCAGCTCGGTCAATCCGAATCAAGATAGGATTGTTCCCTTTTTGGCAATATTGTAGTTCTGCTGCAAATTTGAAAGAATGTGCTGGTGCTACGCGGTCGTCATGGTCAGCCGTAGTGATAAACGTAGCCGGATAAACAGTGCCTTCTTTTAGGTTATGCAAGGGAGAATATTTGTATAGATACTGAAAAGCAGATGAGTCTTCGCTGGAACCGTATTCAGATACCCAAGCCCAGCCGATGGTAAAACGCTGAAACCGTAGCATATCTAAAACACCCACAGCCGGTAAAGCAACTTTGTATAAATCAGGACGTTGTGTTAAGCAAGCACCTACTAATAACCCTCCGTTAGAGCGTCCGCTGATAACGAGTCTCTGTGAGTTGGTGTAGCCGGAGCGAGTTAAAAATTCTGCCGCAGCGATAAAATCATCAAAGACCTGCTGTTTTTTTAGGAGCATTCCGGCTTGATGCCAGCTTTCTCCAAATTCACCTCCTCCACGCAACGAAGGCAACGCAAAAATACCTCCTCTGTTTAGCCAAACAGCCCGCATTACCGAATAATCCGGAAGAATACTAATATTGAAACCGCCATAGCCATATAGCATACAATCGTGATTCCCATCTAATTGAATACCACGTTTATGCACAATAAACATCGGCACTTCAATGCCGTCAGTACTTTTATAGCGAATTTGTTTGGTTTCAAAAGAATCTGGATTCAACAATGTGGGAGGGCGATACAGCAACGTGAGCTTTTTTTCCAAAATATCGTACCGAAAAATCGAAGCAGGATACAAAAACGAAGTAAAAGCAAAATAAACCTGTGCGGAATCTTTGGGTAGCGAAATATCCGAAACAGTACCTAACGCCGGCAAGGAAACTTCTGCTAAAACACCACCGGACGAATCGTGAACAACCAAACGGGATGCCGCCTCAACCAAATAATGCGTTACCAAAAAACGGTTGTTCCACAAAACCTGCCGCAGCACATCTTTTTTTTCAGATAATAAATCTATCCTTTTATCTGGTTGATTAATAGGAACTTTCTGCAAACAGTAATTTGGTGCATTGTGGTTTGTGTGCAGCAGCAAATAATTTCCCATAGAGCCAATGATGCTGTGTTCATAAACTCTGTTTGTATCAAGTGCTTGAAAACCAGTAATTTCGTTACTTTTTCTAAAAAAGACAGCGTTTCCGGCAGAAGTTCCCGAAGATCGGTATAAAACTAACCAGTTTTCGTCTTGGGTAACTTGGGCACTAACGTTTTCTAAGGGTAAACTTGGGTCTTGAAAGATTAACTTGTCTGCTGATTGGGATTTCCCAAGTTCATGATAATACAAACTATGGTATTGATCTTTCTCAAAAGTACCTCCTCGCTTTGGGTAGCGGCTGTAATAAAAACCATTTTGATACCAAGCTATATCTGAAAACTTTACATTTTGCAAGGTATCTGTAAGCTGTTGATTATCAGTCATTTTTTTTACAAAAATTCGATTCCAATCTGAACCGCTTTCAGAAAGTTGATAAGCTAAAAACTTTCCATTCTTAGAAATACTCCAACCACTTAGGGAAATAGTACCGTCTTTTGAGAGTTTATTCGGGTCTAATAAAACTTGAAAGTTTGTGTCTTGCTCTGAAGAAGAAATCCCAAACACAGACTGGTTCTGAAGTCCATCATTTCTAAATGAAAAGAATAATCCATTATGAACATAGAGGCTGCTACGTCTTGGAAAATTGTAATAACGGGTAAGTTCTTCCCGAAGACTGTCGCGTAAAGGAATACCAGATAAATAAGATTCTGTAAAAGAAGATTGTAGCTCAACCCAATTTTGAACGGCACTTGCGGTGTCATATTCTAACCAACGATAATATTCCGGCACAATCTTACCAAAGAAAGTATCTGCCGAATAAACCCGTTGCGTTGGCGGGTAAGTAATCTTATTTCCTGAGCAAGAAGTTAAATATATCAGTAAATTACTGATAATAAATAACTTAAAAAATATTTTCTGATTTATTATCATCGAATTAACGTAACTGTTCCTGCCCGTTTTCCATTTCGGCCTTTGATTACATAAACATAAGCTCCTTCTTGGGCATCTTTTCCATTTACTGTTCCGTCCCAATAGTTTCCATAAAAATTGGTTTCAAAAATCAAGATTCCCCAGCGGTCAAATATCATCACTGATTCTACACAAGGTGCGGATTCCGCAAAGATTTCAAATTTATCATTTCTGCCGTCTCCGTTAGGCGTAAACACATTGGGAATAAAAAGATTTTTCAAACCATCTAAGTCGTATTCTAACAGAAATGAGGTAGTATCAGAGCAGCCATTAGCATCTATGGCCGTTAAGGAGATTTCATAAGTACGTTCTTGGTTGTAATGGTGAATTGGGTTTTGTTCGGTACTCGTGCTTCCGTCCCCAAAGTTCCAGAAATAATGCAGTTGAGAACCTATTGAAGTATTTTGAAGTGTAATTATCTGTTTACAAGTCTCTTGCTTTATGTCAAACTTGGCTTGCGGTCTTGGCAGAATTTGAAAGTCTTTTTGGAAAGTATCTGCGCAGGCTGTTCCAGAATCTGTTAAGAGTGTTATGGTATAAAATCCCGGAGAAAGTGCAACAAAGACAGTTGAATCTGTAAAAGATTGACCATTAGACAAATGCCAACTTCTGGAAAAATGAACCGGATAACTTGCTTGAAAAATAGAAACCGAATCACATTCGGTTGTTAGTTGGCGAAAATCCGCTTGGGATGCTGGCCAAATGACGATGACTTGCTTGGTAGTATCAGAACAGGCAGAATCCGGATTGGTGATTAACTGAACGGTATAGCTTCCGGCTTCCGAAAAAGTGTGTACAGGAGCGGCAGTATTGGAAAACGTGCCGTCTCCAAATTCCCAACGATAGCTTCCAGCTAAGCGGCTCAAATTTTCAAAAGTTACCTTTCTATCGCACGGCTCCGCATGATAGCTGAATTTTGCCTCAGAAAGATTCGGGATTCTAAATGTAACCTCCTGCGAATCAGCACAATACTCTCCTTGATTAACCCACAATCGAACTCTATAAGTACCCGACCCCGAATATAGATGAACAGGGGCAAAAACTGTATCGGTATTTCCGTCCCCAAAATCCCATAAAAAAGTTCGGCCATGTGTGGTTGTGTTAAAAAACGTAACAAATGTATCACAGACAATCGGCGGCACAAAAAAATGAGCCGTTGCCGGAGTATCAATCACCACTGTTTGAAACATTGTATCTGGGCAAGGACTGTATCTATTCACAATCAGCCGTACATCATATCTTCCGGGGCCTGGAAAAATATGTACCGGATTTAACGCTGTATCGGTAGTTGCATCATCAAAAAGCCAAAAAGATGATAAATGATTTATAGAACTATCTGAAAATAAGACTTTTGTATTGCATTTTTCGGTACTAATACCATAGCGTGCTGTGCCGGGTAATCTTACCACAACCGTTTGAAATGCTGTATCTGCACACAAAGTTCCCGCGTCTGTGATTAACTGCACTTGATAGACACCGGGACTTGTGTACGTGTGTACCGGATTGCGTAACGTATCCGTATTACCATCTCCAAAATCCCACTGCTGAGAAAAGTAGTTAATGCTATTATTCTGAAAAGTTACCTGAGAATTGCAGGTTGAATCGGGAGCTATAAATTGAGCATTAGAATGAGGTGAGATTTCAACAGCAAGAGTCGTTGTGTCTGGGCAAGCATTACTTTGTGAAGCAATTAGCTGAACTGTATAAATTCCCGATGAACTGTATTGGTGAAATACAGCCGATAAATTACTCGTTGTTCCATCCCCAAAATCCCATAAAAATTGGTTGGCTGCAGAACTTGTATTGTCAAAGTAAACATTTAAGTCGCATTTTTGTGCAACAGGTCTAAACCTTGCTTGCGGGATTTCCGGTAAAGTGATGCTTAGCGAAAAAGTATCTGCGCAGTAAATATCTTTTTCGGAAATCAGTTGAACGGCATAAGTACCCCCTCCGGGAAAAGTGTGAGTTGGGCTTAGAACACTATCCTGTGTTCCATCTCCAAAATTCCAGAGGTAAGTTGTTGCATTTTGAGTCTGATTGGTAAAGTTAATGGTATAAGAACAAGGAATTTGTGAATAGGTAAAATTTGCTACAGAAGCGGGCTGTATTTTAATGGTATCTTGAATGGTTACCGGGCAGGTAGAGCCATTTACCCGAAGGCTTACAATATAGCTGCCGGGAGCAGAATAGATTGTACTGGGTAAAGAATCGGTACTCGTTTGTCCGTTCCCAAAATCCCAAAAAAACTCATTTCCCCCAACAGTTTGATTTCCAAATTGGGCGTTTAGCCGGCAAGGAGAACTTGCTAAATTGAAAGCCGGAACCGGATAAGAATATACATCTAAACTTCGATTGATTGTATCTCGGCAGCCATTGGTATTACTGGCAATTAGCTGAATATTATAGCGGCCATTAGCTGCAAAGGTATGTATGGGGTCTCGCTGGATGCTGGTATTCCCATCCCCAAAATTCCATAAAAAATCAGTAGCATCTATGGAAGACGAGTTTGTAAACTGAACTACCGTAGTACAGGCAAAGGCAGTGGTGGTAAAGTCCGCATGAGGTTTCGCAAAAACCTCTATGGTTTTGGTAATGGTATCTGAAATATTACAACTCAGAGAATCAATGGCATATAGTTTTATTGTATGGATTCCGGGTTGCGTAAAAGTTCGGGCAGGATTTAGAACCGAGGTTGTATCTCCATTACCGAAATCCCAAAGAACAGACCGGTAACGTTCGCTTAGGTTAGTAAACTGAATATCAAGGGGTGAACAGCCGGTAAATTTATTTTGGGTAAATTCAGATAGCACAGATTCTAAGTAGAGTTCAAATTCTATTTTGAAGACGAGGTTATTACAGTTGTAGGAGTTATTGACAGGTGAGTATGAGCCGCTGGTTGCCGGGTTACTTCCGCCGGGGGCAGCAAACTGCCCGCCGCAACCACCACATACAGATTGATAAACAATTCCTTTTCTATCGAACCGGCTGGTTCCGCCGTCCACGTGCTCTCCTTCGCTATATTGCGCAGCACTTTGATAGCCACCAAAAAAGGTTGCGTAGTATAAAGTTTGGGCATTTTTTCGAAATACAATCAGATAAAAGTCGGAACCGTCCGTAGCAGATTTCATAGCATTTGGCGTAACGGGTAAACCGGTGGTATTTCCATTCCGAACACCATTTACCTCTAAGCCACCCCAGCCGGAGATATAAATATTTTCACATTTATCTACCAAAAATGCAGACATCGTAATATCCGGCGTACCACGCCCGGAGCCAAATCGTGTGGAATAAATGATGTTGCTAAGCGTAGGATTAAGTTTAGTAACAAATTGGGTAGAATTGGGGTTAAAATAAACTCCGGTGGTTATGGGATAGCTCATGCCCTCCGTTTGGCCGGTTACGTAAATATTGTTGTCTATGTCTGTTTTAACGAAGTAAATTTGGTCATAGCTTGAAGTGCCGATATAAGTTGAGTATTCGATTAGAGAGCCGTCATTACGTATTCGGGTGATGAAGCCGTCTGCTGAGCCGCCATTATAGCTGTCGCTATAAGCATTTGCTGTGATGGGAAAGTCTTGGCTGGTAGTGCCTCCCACAACAGTTAAGGTATTTCCTTGGTCAAAAGTAAGTGAATAACCTGCGTCTATGCCGGTGCCCCCTAAAAACGAACTCCAAACTAACTGGCGCATAAGTGGGTCTAATTTAAACACAACTCCGTCTTGGTCTTCAATGTGATTTGACTGAAAAGCACCTGCCGTAGTTGGGAAATCCGGCGAAGAACTACTGGTTACCACATAGCAATAACCCAGATTATCTACGATAATCTCACCTCTGGCATCATCAGCATAAAAACGGTGTAACGGATTAGGATTTGTTGAGCCGGTTATATCTTTTCTATTTATACCGTCCTCTTGGCTTCCTCCCAGATAAGTGCTCCCCAAAAGATTTTCTCCAAGACTATCAAATTTTGCCACAATAATATCTATTTGGCCGTTAAAGCTATTATCATACGAGTTAAAGAATACCGGAAAGTTATTGGAACGGGTTGTGCCAAGGATATAGAGTTCATTTCTGTCATTAACGATAATGCTGTGTGGCTGTTCATTAAAACTTCCACCGAGATAGGTTGAATAAACTCGTTGCTGACCATTGCTGTTATATTTGATTATAGCTATATCACTTTCATAGAAAAGGCTGTAGTTAAAGGAAATCCAAGTTCCTCCTGCATAGTTTGGCTGGATAGAATAGGGGCCGAGGACATCAACCGGAAACCCGACTCCGCGTACCAAGCCGCCGGAATATAGATTTCCCAAATTGTCATAAGTTGCCGTAAAACCCCAGTTATCAGCATAAGAACCCGTAAAAGTTGCAAAGACTAAAACCGGATCTATAATCAATGGTAATTTGGGGTTGTGCTTATCAATAGAAAAAGTGATATTTCCATCTTGTAGCCGGTATTTACAACGTAAATATTTTTTTTCTCCCTTAACGACCTGCCAAACAATGGGTTCTTGCTCATAAAATTTTCCAATAGCTGTTTCCAAAACAAGTTGGTTGTTTTGAATGCTAATGTTGTTCAGTCCATTATAACGTAATCGAATTTGGTTGGGGTCTGCTCCGGGTTGAACAATAAACTCATATTTAAAGGATTTGTCATGGGAAGTAGCGCGTAACGAAATACCGTTATAAACT
Organism: Bacteroidia bacterium; assembly: GCA_026932145.1. Lineage (NCBI taxonomy): Bacteria > Pseudomonadati > Bacteroidota > Bacteroidia > Bacteroidia bacterium. The sequence continues at coordinate 40,155 of JAIXKT010000066.1, read as the reverse complement.
TCTGAATATAAAACAGATTGTGCTGGATGCAGCCCGCTTACCCACTTACTCTGGTCATTCCCGATAAAAAAGTTTTCAGTTTCAGGTAATACTTTTTCTGAAATCGTTTTAGGGGAAGGATTTCCGCCAAGCCACTCTAAATTAAATACATGAATCTGAAAAGGGCTTTGGTTTTCCGGAAAAATTAAGCTGTTGGTTTGGGTATGGTTTAAGGTAGGCTTATAAACAACATAAGTAAATTTATTTTGCTCTAAAAAAACTCTGCCTTGAGGCATATCTGCCCGATACAAAACTCTCTGATGCCATTGCCCGCCATTGGGAGTAAATCGTAAATCATGGGCTTTCAGCCCTGAAAAAATCAACCCAATACAGCAAAAAATCCATACAAATCTGGAAATTCCAAAACAAGTATTCATATTGCAAGTTACTAACTAACCAAAAGTAATAGTTATTTTATAGGCTGAATGGGCGTTTTTTTCCCCGAAGTTCTATCTTCTTTAGCCTAAAAAAAGTCTAAAATTTAGTTTTTAACAATTTTAGAAAATATCAAATTCGTTATTTTAAAATAATGTGTAAATATAGTTACAATACAACTTTATTTTTTAAAAAAAGAAGAAAAATATAAGATATTGATATTAAGATAAATATACAATAAATCCTGATATTTGAATTTTATAAACGGATTTTAAGTACTGATAAATAAGTATCTCTTTACAAAAGAGCGAGAAGTTTAGATTAATTGCTAAATTGATTCTGTAACTTTGCGGTGTATATGGCAAGCTGCATACGTGAAGGGAAGTTTTGGCGATATATAAAACTATTTTTATGTAGCATTGGCATTATCATTACATTTGATCTTTTGGGCAGTACCGCAGAGGAGCCACCACCGAAGAAGTCATCGCCGGAATTTTCGGTGCAGCCACAACGAGAAAAACCCGAACCAATGGTTCGTAAAAAACGCTCAAAACGAAATTTTATCAGAACCTTATTTAATATAATCCTAACCTTTTTATCTTTTTTACTTTTTATTGGGATTTTATTTTGGTATATCGTTGATTATTACGGGATAGCATTTTTTGCATACTACCTATTTCCGGGTGCTTTGGGTGCAATGGGTTTAGGTGCTGTTATTTTGCTGTTAATTTGGCTTATTGGAAGTGTTAGCCGTATCTTCCGAAAACGTTGGCTATTTGAGCGAAGAGAGCGATTTAAATAACTAAGGTTTGGGGATTTTTAGGGTGTAACTGGGCACTAAAATAGAACCCAAAATAAAAAAGTGCATACGATTTAGCTAAATCGTATGCACTTTGGTTGTTAATTGAGGGTGTTTTTATTTAAGTAAGTTTCTGATTTCAACGGGTGCAATTTCGTTGGTAAATTTCTTCAGAAAAATCCCGTTTTTCCCAAATACTAAGATAGTTGGTGCTACGCTATAACCAAAATATCCGTCAAATTTATAGTCTTTGTCGCGCACAAAATACACCGGAGTTTTGGCACCAGCAAAAAACTTTTGCTGGAAACTTTTAATAGCTGCTTCTTCGGCTGTACTTACCCACAGTAAATTAACTTGCCCAAAGGAATTTAACTCACTGGAAATCATTTTTGCCTCTAACTGGCAGTGGTCGCAATCCGGATCAAAGTAAAAAACAACCATTGGAAGCCCTGCTTTTATCTGGTTATTTGTAAATGCATTACCCGATAAATCATAAAACTTGAACTGCGGAAAATTAGTAGGCGGAGCCTGCTTCTGCGCAAAAACCGAAAAAAAAGAACCTAAAAAAAACCAAAAAGAGCAAAAAATAGACCCTGACTTTAACATAGATATTTAAAAAAAATTTTGACCCAAAAATAGAACAAAAAGTATGCCTAAACAAAATTATCATAATCTGCTAAAATTTCATTTAATGTAATTTTGGCACGATGAAGCTTCGCTTTTACCGTTCCCAAAGGTATCTTTAGGTGTGCCGAAATTTCTTCATAAGAATATTCTAAAAAATATCGTAACCGAACTATTTCCTGAAATTTAGCAGGAAGTTTATCTACTGCTCTATTAATAAACTCGTTACGTTCTTTTATGGATAAAGTAATATCTGGAATAGGAGAATTTGGGTCATGTATTTCCATTGATATAGCTCCATCTTCGGTATCAATATAACTGGAAATAGATTGTAAGATGATTTTTCTTTTTCGGATATGGTCAATGCAGGTATTGGTTGCTATACGAAAAAGCCATGTAGAAAAGGCGAAGCGGGAATCAAATTTATGAATATTGGCATAAGCCTTAGTAAAGGTTTCTTGGGATAAATCCTGAGCATCGTTGGTATTTTTTACCATTTTTAAAATGGTAAAGTAAACGGCACGTTTGTACTTAGAAACGAGCGTAGTAAAAGCTGCCTCTTCACCGGCTTTTACGGCTTCTACTAAATGCTTATCCGCTTCAGCTTTAAAGCTGCCTCCAAATTCTACTTCCATACCGGTTTTTTCATCAGATTACGCAATACAAGTAAGAATTGAATAACGAGCAATACCGGTTCAAGTAACCAAATCACATAAATCGGCTGAATATGCTTAAGTTTATTCCGTGATACCTTGAGTGTAAAATATTGAACAAAGTTACGAAATAAAATTAACCAAAAAGGAAATAGACCACTAAAAAGACCGATTAATAATAAAAAAAAGCTACCATGAAAGGCTACTAAAATGGCTTTGGAAACAGTAGTGTAGCGAAAAGATGCTCCATAATGCCTCGTTTTTTGGGTAAACCATTCACGAAACGTTTTCTTAGGCTGGCTGAATACAAAACTTAACGGATCAATATTGGGAATAGTCTTTCGAGAGATAGCAAAGTTATTGATAATCAGGTCATCATCACCGGAAAGAGTTGTCTTAAACTGATTTTGGGCGTGTGTACCACGAAAGATTTGCCTATAAGCTGTGTTTCTACCTACTGCCATATACGGGAAGCCGATCTTAGCTGCCCCCAAATACGATGTTGCCGTTAAAAAAGTTTCTACTTGTATAAATTTATTAATCAAACTCGCATCAACTATATAAGGACTGTAACCCAGAACAACTTCTATATTTTTATTGTAAGATACTGATAATAAGCTATTCAGCCAATTTTTACCCACAGAACAATCTGCATCGGTAAATACCAGCCAGTCATTTTTGGCATGAGAAATACCCGTTTGAATAGCCCATTTTTTGGGAGGCCACCCTACGGCAGTATGCTCTATACGAATGTATCGCAATTTATCGCACTTTAGTGAGCTAATATATTCCTGCGTACCATCATCTGATCGGTCATCAACCAATATAACTTCATAGTTTGAATATCGTTGCTTTAAAAGATCTGATATTAGCGTTGGCAGTTGCTTTATTTCATTATGAGCACAAATAATAACAGAAACAGAACTTTCATTTTTGGGAGAAAAATTTTCTGCTGTTGGTTTTAATGTTCTCCAAGCTACCCATAAAAGAACCCAAAAGATTGTTTGAATCAAGACGAGGCCAGAACCTATTAATAACCAGCTAAATTCAAGCATCGCTTGATAAAAGTTTAGCGCAAGAATGTTCAGAAAACGCTACCAATCCAGGCCAAAATGCTTCAAAGTTATGTTGAATTTCAGGCAAAAGACTTGGGATAAACGCTAAGGATTCAATAAATTTAGTTTGTCCGGTACGTTTTGTCATGCCATGAAAGCTGCGTTCGATTCCTATCCAGTGCGCATAGTTGAGCAGCCAATTTTGGGAGGTGCAGTAGCTCCAGACTACCTGCGCACGCGGCGGAAAATAAGCTAAATAATCTGTTAATTGCAGATGCGTTTCGGTTACAAATTCCGGCAAAGAGTAGGTTGTATAATACTGAAAGTTTTTGGCCAGAAAATGGTCAAACAAAATATCGGCGGCAACGCCTGCATATCGCCCCAAAGACGGCTTTAGCAAAATTACAGTTTGCTGCACATTTGGATGCAAATCTGTAAAGGAATCTATTTGTCGATGCAACCTAACGCCTTGTTGAACTTTATGTGGTAAGGTATTGAGGATAGAACCCTTCACAAAGTCCGCTACAAATCCGCCAACCCGCATAGCTGGCTGGTCTCCTGAAAGATATAAATGCGCTAAAAAGTTCATAAAACCAATTGCACTTAATACAGCCTAAAAACTGCATTAAGTGCAATATTAACAAAAAATAAATATTGGCCAGCCCGAAACTTAGCCTTTTAGGGCTTCTGCACCGCCTACTATTTCCAAAATTTCTTTGGTGATAGCTGCTTGTCTTGCACGATTATAGGTCAAACGCAAAGAACCCAATAGTTCCTGTGCATTTTCGGTAGCTTTATCCATAGCCGTCATACGTGCTCCGTGCTCAGCTGCATTCGATTCTAAAATAGCTTTAAAAAGCTGAATAGTAAGAGATCTCGGAATTAACTCTGCCAAGATCTGAGCCTTATTAGGTTCATAAATATACTCAACAGATTGCTTTGTGGGCTGATTTGTGCTTACTGATGTTACAGACGAAGTTGGTAAATATTGCTCATGTTTCCGAATTTGGGTCGCAATATTTTTAAATTCATTGTAAAAAAGATCAACTTTATCCCATTTTCCCGCAACATAATTACTCATTATTTCGCGGGCTATCATTGCAATAGCATCAAATGAAAGTTTCGTAAAAAGATCAAACTCAGTATTAACCACCTGATAACCACGTTTTTGGAAATATTCATGTCCTTTTTTGCCGATGCACCAGAGAAAAAGAGTTTTATTTTTCTGATGGGATGAATATTTTTCCTGAATAGCCGTTAAAGTTGATTTTATCACATTTGAGTTAAATGAAGAGCATAAACCTTTATTGGATGTTACCACAATAAGTAGAACGGTTTGGGGATTTTCTTTACCCTGTAAAAACGGGCTTGAAACTCCTGATTCTGCTCCTTGGCTCAAATTTTGTAAAATTTCTTTTAGTTTTGAGGCGTATGGTCTTAGTTGAATAATAGCATCCTGCGCTTTACGTAGCTTAGCTGCGGATACCATTTTCATAGCTTTGGTAATTTGCTGGGTGCCCCGCACACTTTTTATTCGTCCCCTAATTTCTTTTAAACTGGGCATACAATCGTTTTATCAATAACGAGAAGCTAATTCTGTAGCTACTTTGTTCAACACTTGCATTGCATTATCCGAAATAGCTCCGGATGCTAATTCAGGTAATATCTGCGGATGACTGGCTTCTAAAACCGAAATAAATTCCTGCTCAAATGTTTTTATTTTATCAACAGGGACTTTATCCAAAGCGCCTTTAGTTCCTACATAAATAACAGCAACCTGATTTTCTACTTTAATTGGCTGATATTGTCCTTGTTTTAGGATTTCTACTAATCTTCTACCTCTGTCAAGTTGTCTTTGAGTAGTTGCATCTAAGTCTGAGCCGAATTTTGCAAATGCTTCTAGCTCACGGAATTGAGCTAAATCAAGTTTTAGTGTTCCGGCTACTTTTTTCATAGATTTAATCTGTGCAGATCCTCCAACCCGTGAAACGGAAATTCCAACGTTGATAGCGGGTTTTACACCGGAGTTAAAGAGGTTAGATTCTAAGAAAATTTGCCCGTCTGTGATCGAAATTACGTTCGTTGGGATGTAGGCGGAAACGTCCCCAGCTTGTGTTTCGATGATAGGGAGTGCTGTTAATGAACCGCCACCCTTGACTAATCCCTTAAAAGATTCAGGTAGATCGTTCATTTTGGCTGCGATTGCATCATTATTGATGATTTTTGCAGCACGCTCTAATAAGCGGCTATGTAGGTAAAAAACGTCTCCGGGATATGCTTCGCGGCCTGGAGGTCTTCTCAGTAATAATGAAACTTCACGATAGGCAACCGCTTGTTTGGATAAATCGTCATAGATAACTAAGGCATGGCGGCCGGTATCTCTGAAATATTCACCGATAGCTGCCCCTGCAAACGGAGCAAAGAACTGTAGCGGAGATGGTGTAGATGCCGGAGCAGCTACTATAATCGAGTATTCTAAAGCGTTATATTTTTCTAAAGTTTTAACTACTTGTGCAATCGTAGAGGCTTTTTGGCCGGAAGCTACATAGATACAAAAAACAGGTTTGGCGTTTTTGTCTCCATTTTTCCATGCTTCGTAAGCCGGTCTTTGGTTAATGATGGTGTCAAGAGCTACCGCTGTTTTGCCGGTTTGGCGGTCTCCGATGATGAGTTCGCGTTGGCCGCGCCCAATTGGAATCATCGCATCAATAGCTTTGAGGCCTGTTTGAAGGGGTTCATTAACCGGCTGGCGGAAAATCACCCCTGGCGCTTTGCGCTCTATCGGAGAAGCGTAGAGGCTACCACTAATAGGACCTTTTCCGTCAATAGGTTCTCCTAAGGAGTTAACAACCCTACCCAACATTCCTTCCCCCACATCAATAGATGCAATACGTCCGGTACGGCGTACTATTGAGCCTTCTTTGATTCCTTCGGAATCACCTAATAACACTGCACCAACGTTATCTTCTTCGAGGTTTAAAACCATACCACGTAAGCCGGTTTCAAACTCAATCAGTTCACCGGATTGAACCTTAGAAAGTCCGTAAATACGGGCGATACCATCGCCTACTTGTAATACTGTTCCAACTTCTTCTAATTCTGAAGTTGATTTGAATCCGGAAAGTTGCTCGCGTAAGATTGCGGAAACTTCATCAGGTCTGACTTCTACCATATTTATTCGCTAATAGCGTGAAAATTAAAGTTTAACAATATAAGAGTTTTCAGAAAATTGCTTTCTTAGATTTTGAATTCTATTTAAGATGCTTGTGTCGTAAAGTAAATCATCAATACGAATGACAAAACCGCCGATGAGGTCGGGGTTAATCTTGGTTTCTATTAAAATAGTTGAGTTAAATTTGTTTTCGAGTTGCTTTTTGATGAGGCTTATGGTTTCAGGGGAAAGTTGCTGAGCTGAGGTGATAAGTGCTTTTTGTTGGTTTTGATGTTTATCAAAAAGGGCTACAAACTCACGGGCTACTACTTCCAGAACATTTTCACGTCCTTTTCTGACCAAAATACCCAAGAAAGTTTCGGTTATGGGGCTAATTTTTCCATGAAAAATTGCTTTTAAGATGTCTCTTTTTTTGTCTGCTGTAACAATAGGGCTTTTCAGCAGCAGTGAAAATTCTCTATTGGTTTTAAAAATACTTCCGATGGTATCAAAATCGTTGGCAACTGATTGCAGTTGGTTTTTTTCTACAGCTAAGTCAAAAATAGAGGTAGCGTATCGTTTGGCGATTCTATCTTGCAGCACGGTTAGTTAAGGTTAATATCGGATACTACGGATTGAATATATTTTTCGTGATGCGATTTGTCGGCGAGTTCGTTTTTTAGTATGGTTTCGGCAATTTTGAGGGAGAGTTCGCCAATTTGATTTTTAATATCTGTGAGGGCAGCCATTTTTTCGGCCTGAATTTGATTTTTGACTCTTTCTAATAGGATAGCGGCTTCTTTTGCTGCTTTATCTTTGGCATCGGTAACGATTTTTTCTCCGGCCATTTTTGCTTCGCGTAAGATAGCATCACGCTCTATCTGGGCTTGGCGCAAAATGGCTTCGTTATTGGCCGTTAGTTTTTCCATCTCTATCCGAGCTGCTTCGGCAGCTTTCAAGGAAGTTTCAATAGATTGCTCCCGCTCCTGAATTGCTTTTAGGATAAAGCCCCAAGCAAACTTCTTTAAGATGAAGAAGAAAATTAAAAATATAACTATTGTCCAGAAAAATAATCCAAACTGAGGAAGTACTAATTCCATATATTTTGTTAAGTGGTTGTTAAATTAAAGAAGCCGGATTGTTCAACCAACCGTTGTTCAATCCGGCTCATGGCTTCTTAGAGCGCTAATAATAGACAAACAACGACGGCAAACAATGCAACCCCTTCTACGAAAGCAGCAGTTAAGATCATCGCTCCACGAATATCGTTTGTAGCTTCGGGTTGGCGAGCCATTGCTTCTGCGGCAGAAGCAGCTAAACGACCAATCCCTAAACCAGCTCCGATAGCAGCTAAACCGGCACCAATACCAGCACCAAGTTTACCAATTTCCATTACTTCTAAAAGTGTCATATAAAAATAAAAAAGGGTTATTTTGTTAATTATATTTCGTTACATTAATGATGTGCGTGGTTTTCTTCATGATGGTGCTCTTCCATAGCAGAGCCAACAAAAACACAAGTTAGTAGTGTGAAAACGTAAGCTTGCACAGCCGCAACCAACATTTCTAAGCAAAAGATAAATATCGTAAAGGCTATGGATACCGGTGCTATGCCAAAACCGGCTAACACATTTTCTCCACCTTTAGAAAAGATAAATATCATACAAATTAAGGCTAAAACCATAAAGTGCCCAGCTATAATATTCGCAAATAAACGAATCATTAAGGCAAAAGGCTTAGTAAATATTCCGATAAGCTCAACGGGCAGCATCAAAAACTTGACAGGAAGCGGCACTCCGGGGAACCAAAAAATATGCCCCCAGTAAGTAGCTGTGCCTTTAAACTGAGTGATAATAAAGGTTAGTAACGCCAAAGCTGCCGTTACCGAAATGTTACCAGCTATATTCGAGTTAAATGGCGTTAAACCAAAAATATTAGAAATCCAGATAAAGAAAAATAAAGTCAGCAGATAAGGCATAAAGCCAGCATATTTTTCCTTTAAATTAGGTTTAGCAACTTCGTCCCGAACAAAAATAATAATCGGCTCTAATAAAGACTGTAATCCTTTGGGGGCTTTTCCTTCATTCTTTTTGTATGCTCCGGCAACACTTGTAAAAATAAGTGTCATCAATAAGCATACTAATAGTATTTGGAAAGCTGTTTTGGTCATCGAAAGATCAATTACAGGCTTACCGTCTAAGGTTTGTTTAATATGGCCATGCTCATATAAGTAATTCTTTTGAGCTGCTTGCTCGGCTAACTCCGTTTCAGAATGGCCATGTAGCATGAATATATCTACACCGTTATTGATGATAATCCAAGGTAATGGAATGGAAATAGGTGTATAATGGCCATTCCCTGCCGGAATATCTGCAATGTGCCAATCATGCTGGTCAGAAACGTGATGAAAGATTAGCTTTGAAATGCTTCCTTCAGACTGTTTCGGCTCATTTTGATGGGTATCTTGAGCCAGAGTAACCGTTTGCAGCCCAAAAATATACAGAAAGAAAAATATTAAATAGCTGTAACGCATTGATTATTAACTATTTGAAGAAGGTTTACTGCCTTCTATTTGCGGACGCAAGTTACGAAGTAAATGATATACTGCAAGAGTTGTATAGATAAAATATGAAAAAAAATAATAACCTACAAAAGGTACAATTTCTTCAGGGAATTTTATCTTAATAAAAACAACTATAAATATGGTTATGAGTGATTTAACGCCTAAACTTCCCAATATACCTTTCATTATCACATAGCTCCCAGATACCGAAACTTTGCCTTGCAAAATCTTAAATGCTATTGCCGACATCAGCGAAGTAGCCGTCAGCGCCACAAAAACCAAGCTATTATCTATTCTAAAAACCTGATAATAAACGGATAAACCAAAAAGTAACGCTAATGATGCAGTAATTATCACAAACGAACGCCAAAAATTCATTATCTATCAAATGAAAAATATAATTTGAAAATAAGGCAAAAACGGGTGCAAAATTACAACTAAAAATTAATCTTCCAGTTAATTAACTATAGAATTGAGCCTGTTGCACGACAAAAAGAATAAAAATATTTAACTATTTGATTTTGAATTAATTAAATAATTTATTATTTTTGTGGTGTGATAAAGCACGCCCAAATACAGATGAGTTTTAGCCAGCCCTACGTTTCTAAACGCAGTTCTAAAAACGCGTTTCTAAAGCAAATAAATGAGGTAATTGATTGGGAATCAATCGTAAAAATACTTCAAAAACACTACCCAAAAGGGCTTAGACCGGACGGCAGACCCGCCTACAACCCCATTATTCTTTTCAAAATGCTACTGCTCGGCGTTTGGTATAAAAGCCTGAGCGACAGAGACATAGAAGACAGGACCAACACCGATTTAAGCTGGATGACCTTCGTTGGGCTGAGTCTTGAAGACGAAGTACCCGACCACAGCACCCTGTGCCGCTTCCGCAACGAACTGGCAGGAAGCAATGCCTACGACTTGCTGTTGCAAGAACTTAACCAACAGCTTGATAAACATGCTATTACGGTAAAATCCGGCTGCATAATAGATGCCTCCATTACCGACAGCCCCCGCAAACCCACCGGAAAACCCACCTACGAAATTGCCGAAGACAGAAAAGAAAACGAACAAACGGAAGAAGCTATACAAACACAAACGGCTGAATTAAAGCTTGTTAAAGTAAATCAACCTGGCGTGGACGACGAAGCCCGCTGGCTCAAAAAAGGCAAAGAAACCCGCTTTGGCTACAAAAAACACGTTATTACCGACGGCAACGGATTGGTCCTTGCCCTGGAGACCACACCCGCCAACGTCCATGACCATAACCACTTTAACACATTGATAACCAAGGCACAAGTTCCCCCAAAAGTCGCCATCTATGCCGACAAAGCCTACAAATCCAAAGCCCATACCACCTACCTCAAAGCGAAGGGACTTAAAGATAGAGTGTGTTATAAAGCAGTGAAAAACAAACCCTTAACAAAATTACAACTCAAATTCAACCAACTCTGCGGCAAACACCGCTACAAAATAGAGCGCACCTTTGCCGGCACCAAAAGCTGGTTCGGCGGCGGCACCGCCCGCTATGTGGGCATCGCCAAAACCCACGCCCAGCACGCCCTGGAAGCAATTGCATACAACCTGTATAGGTTACCTAAGCTATTAGTAAACAATATGTTAACACCAAAAACGGCACCACCTCAAATGCAGCTATTTTAAGCCTGTAGGCCCAAAATACGCCCAATTGGTAAAAATGAGGCGAAAAAGGGGCAAAAACATAAAAAATGAAACCCCACACCCACAAAAAAAGACGTAAAATGTAAAAAAACTCCCCAAAAAATCAAAATTTATTTTGAACGGGAGAAAATTTAGGCTTTTTTAAAAATTCAGAGGTTATGCAACGCACTCAATTAATCTTCCAGTTAATTAACTATAGAATTGAGCCTGTTGCACGACAAAAAGAATAAAAATATTTAACTATTTGATTTTGAATTAATTAACTAATTTATTATTTTTGTGGTGTGATAAAGCACGCCCAAATACAGATGAGTTTTAGCCAGCCCTACGTTTCTAAACGCAGTTCTAAAAACGCGTTTCTAAAGCAAATAAATGAGGTAATTGATTGGGAATCAATCGTAAAAATACTTCAAAAACACTACCCAAAAGGGCTTAGACCGGACGGCAGACCCGCCTACAACCCCATTATTCTTTTCAAAATGCTACTGCTCGGCGTTTGGTATAAAAGCCTGAGCGACAGAGACATAGAAGACAGGACCAACACCGATTTAAGCTGGATGACCTTCGTTGGGCTGAGTCTTGAAGACGAAGTACCCGACCACAGCACCCTGTGCCGCTTCCGCAACGAACTGGCAGGAAGCAATGCCTACGACTTGCTGTTGCAAGAACTTAACCAACAGCTTGATAAACATGCTATTACGGTAAAATCCGGCTGCATAATAGATGCCTCCATTACCGACAGCCCCCGCAAACCCACCGGAAAACCCACCTACGAAATTGCCGAAGACAGAAAAGAAAACGAACAAACGGAAGAAGCTATACAAACACAAACGGCTGAATTAAAGCTTGTTAAAGTAAATCAACCTGGCGTGGACGACGAAGCCCGCTGGCTCAAAAAAGGCAAAGAAACCCGCTTTGGCTACAAAAAACACGTTATTACCGACGGCAACGGATTGGTCCTTGCCCTGGAGACCACACCCGCCAACGTCCATGACCATAACCACTTTAACACATTGATAACCAAGGCACAAGTTCCCCCAAAAGTCGCCATCTATGCCGACAAAGCCTACAAATCCAAAGCCCATACCACCTACCTCAAAGCGAAGGGACTTAAAGATAGAGTGTGTTATAAAGCAGTGAAAAACAAACCCTTAACAAAATTACAACTCAAATTCAACCAACTCTGCGGCAAACACCGCTACAAAATAGAGCGCACCTTTGCCGGCACCAAAAGCTGGTTCGGCGGCGGCACCGCCCGCTATGTGGGCATCGCCAAAACCCACGCCCAGCACGCCCTGGAAGCAATTGCATACAACCTGTATAGGTTACCTAAGCTATTAGTAAACAATATGTTAACACCAAAAACGGCACCACCTCAAATGCAGCTATTTTAAGCCTGTAGGCCCAAAATACGCCCAATTGGTAAAAATGAGGCGAAAAAGGGGCAAAAACATAAAAAATGAAACCCCACACCCACAAAAAAAGACGTAAAATGTAAAAAAACTCCCCATAAACTCCCCAAAAAATCAAAATTTATTTTGAACGGGAGAAAATTTGGGCTTTTTTAAAATTTAGAGGTTATGCAACGCGCTCTTGCCATAAGAGAGGGGAAGTTTTGTTGTGTAACCTCTTAGATAATTAGAATTACTTAATTTGCCTCCTCTTTTTCTCAAAATGTTTAGGACGCTATTGATTACTTTACATTACTCTTTGTCTAAATAATCTTTCATGATAGTTTGATAATCTTTTCGGCTGATACCGACTACAATGATCTGGACGGTTTCTGAATATTGTTGATGCGCCTGCCAATCGGTTATCATATCTTTTTGTCGGTAGCGCATAGCCACATCTTTATTGCAATACACTTCGTATCTTAAACAGAGGTCTTTATCTTTCATGTAATAAACACCTGGAATTAAATAAAATTGATTGCTTCCAGTAATGTGTTGGATTTTAGCGATAAAGGCATTTTTTACGGAATCTCTATCAACATTCCAAGCGAATCCATTGGCACCAATGGTAAAATATCCGTCAAAGTCGTATGGCCGAACATCAAAATACATATAAGTATTGGGCATTGCTTCAATACGTTTTACGGCTTCTCTGAGTATCACTAAATTCTTGAAGTTAATACGAGACCAGCTAACACGCTTATAAGCATAGCGATACTTCAAAAATAGTTGTTTATCAAAGCGATATGATATTCCGCCGATGCTGATATAATTACAATCCAGATTTAGGCGGAGTGTTTTAACTAATTTTCCGTCCCGATAAAATTTTAAGGCATAGTGAAAATCACAGAAGTCATCAAATATTTGTGGGAAACGCCATGTTTGCTGCATTTCCTTCATGATTTCTTTGCTGGCCATTACAAAAGTGCCTATTTCCTCTTGAATAGGTAGTAGCTTATAGTTATGTAGTGTTACGCCGACCATTTCCCAACGGCCGGTTGTGAAGTCTAAATCTGCCAACATCGGTACGGCTAACGGATGCTCTTCAGCTTGCGCATAAGATTTTATATGTATAGTGCTGATAATCAGAATTAATAGTATCCAACGAAACATACTTCAAAATTACATTGCTTATCAACCTAAATAAAATAACTTTGCTCACAAGGAGCTTATAGCTATTGAAAGCACTTTGTGGAAAAAATCAATCAATAGATTGAATGAGTTCTTGGTAGTAGCCCTGAACAGTTAGTAGTTCTTCGTGGGTTCCACGTTGAATGATATTACCGGATTTTAGCACGATTATTTCGTCACAATCTCGGATAGTAGATAAGCGGTGAGCTATTATCAGGCAGGTACAGCCGCGTTTACGGATATTTTGGTCTATTTTAACTTCTGTAAGCGGGTCTAAGGCGGAGGTTGCTTCGTCTAAGATTAATATTGTTGGGTTCATAGATAGCGTTCTGGCGATTTCTAACCGTTGCCGCTGCCCTCCGGAAAAATTTTTACCACCTTCTTGAACCTCAGACTCATAGCCTCCCGGCCTTGCCGTTATCTCATCATGGATTTCCGCATCTTTGCAGGCTTGAATAATATCTGATTCCGGAATAGATTGATCCCATAAAGAAACAATATCTCGAACAGTGCCATTAAACATAAAAATTTCTTGATTAACAACTCCCATAGAAGCTGTTAAGGTAGCCGGCGGGATTTCTTCATAGGGAATGTTATCAAACAAAATTTTTCCGTTCCAAGGTTTGTATAGGCCCACAATCTGGTTTACGATTGTGGTTTTTCCACTTCCGGAGCCTCCTACTAAGGCTATTCTTTTACCCGGCTCTATGGTTAGAGTTAGGTCGTTAATTAAAGGTGGTTCTAACTGAGAGTAACCAAAGGTGATATTTTGTAAAGCTATTTTTCCGGATAGTTTACTGGGTAATGCCGAACGATATTTTTGCTGAAATTTATTTTCGATAGGGTTTTGAAATATATCATCTAAGCGGAATAAATCCGCTACAATTTCCTGTAAAGTTCCTCCGGCGTGCATCAGGTTGTAAACAGGTCGTTGGAAACTGACCATAATTCCTTGAAAAGCTACCAACATTCCAATGGTTAAATCTCCGTTTAGCACACGGTATCCGCCAATCCAGAGGATTATCGCAGAATTTAGCCCGGCTAATAATAACGGTAAATGTTCCAAAAATATACCAACACTATCTAATTTTTGTTGTGTATTAGTGGCTTTTACTTGGTGGCCTGCCCAGCGGGCAAAAAAATCACCTTCATTACCCATTGCTTTTAGGGTTTCTATTAATTGTAAGCCGGTTAGTGAAATTCCGGTTAGTTTAGCATAGTCTTGCTGTAGATGCAGATTTGTATCCACTCTTTTTCGGTGAATAGCTCGCAAGGCTAAAAAATTTAGCACTGCCATAGTAATACTAATCACCGCCAAAAGAGCATCATAAAAAAACATCACTATGGCAAAGAAAAATATCGAAACAATATCAAATAAGTGGTTAGAAATTTGGCGGGAAAGTGCTACTGATAAATGTTCGGCAGCAAATAGTCGGTTGCCAATTTCACCGGCATAACGCTGGTTAAAGAAAGCTACGGGAAGCCGAAATAAATGCCACATAAACTTACTGCTCAGCGAAATACTAAATTGTGTTTCTAATTTAAGTAATTGGTTTTCTTTAAGCCAGTTAAAGCCTAATTGTAGCATAATAGTGAGCAATAAGCCGGATAAAATAGGCCAAATCCAATGTAATTGGCCGCCTACCAGCACCTCGTCAATAAAAGATCTGGTGATAGCCGGTATTACTAACCCGGGAACTAAGAGAGAGATTCCGGCAATAAGCACAAAAACGACCTGTGTTCGGTACGCTTGTAGCTCTATTGCAATTCGTTTCCAAATTGGGATTGGGGGTTCAGAGGGTTGAAATTTTTCTGTGAGTTCAAAAAACAGGCAAACGCCGGTGTAGCTTTCGTCAAATTCCTGCCAAGTAACGCGCCTCGGTCCGGTAGCAGGGTCATTAATCCAAACCCCTTGGTTGCTAAACCCCTCTACTACAACAAAATGGTAAAACTTCCAAAAGATGATAAATGGCTTATCAATATCTTTTAATTCATGGATTTCCTTTTTGAATCCTCGTGCATCTAAGCCGTATTGCCGGGCAGCTTTCACAATGTTGCTGGCCTTAGATCCATCCCGTGAAATTCCGCAAGCTATTCGCAATTGAGTAACCGGAACGTGCAGCCCAAAGTAGCCCAAAATTATACCCAAAGAAACAGCCCCGCACTCAACAGCTTCCATCTGAAGTAATGTCGGAGTCTGATAACGCTTGGTGCTAAATCGAGTAAGGCTATCCATAAATGAAGCTGCTAATATCTGTAAAAAAACATATTAGCAGATAGCAAATAAAATTCAGCGGGCAGTTCAGTGGGTATAAAATTATGATTATTCGTTTTTCAGTTTGGGATTATTAGCGTGCCGTGTTGCGTCCCGTTTAGTGCGTTTTTCCATACCGGCTCGAAAAGCAGCCGCTAAATTAACTCCGGTTTGGTTCGCCAAACAGATTGTTACAAACAAAACATCGCTGAGCTCATCAGCTAAATCAGCTTCCTGCTCAGCTTCAGGGCTTTTAAAAGATTGTTCCCCATATTTTCGAGCGATAATCCGGGCTACCTCCCCAACCTCTTCTGTCAAAATTGCCATATTCGTTAGCTCCGAATAGTAACGAACTCCCACAGTTTTGACCCAATTATCCACTTCTTGTTGTAATTCCGTTAAGGTATTCATCTTTTATTATACATTTTTTATAACTTGCGCAAGTTTAAAAAAAAGTATAATATTAATTCACCGTTTAGAAAATTTGGTTAAAATGATACTTTCTCGATACCTTTTTATAGTAGCTCTATTTTTGGGAATACAGCAAAGCTTTGCTTATGATAATCAATTAGTTTGGGAGAAACCTTTTTCCAAATCAAAATCCTTTATAGAAAATAAAGGTCAATACTTTCTCCCGCATCTCCCCGCCGAGCAAGTGTTATATGTGTTTGACCAAGGCCATACTAAAATATATTTTACACCCAAAGGGGTTTACTATGGCTTCTTAAAAACATGGAAGAAAGAAAAAGATGCACGTGAAAGAGAGCGCGAAATGGAACGCGAAAGAAATATTAAATCCATAGAAGAGCATCTGGAGCACGAAAAAGAAGAGTCACGGATGAACTATAAAAGCGACTGGGTTGAAATGCTTTGGCTCAACGCAAATCCGGCTGTGCAAGTGATTGGTGAAAACCAAACTCCAGACCACCATAGCTATTGTTATAGAGATAGAACCGGAAAGATTCAATCATTAAACGATGTTTCTGCTTACACCAAAGTTACTTATAAAAATATTTATCCGTTCATTGATGTAGAATATACGGTGCATCCGGAATCCGGAATTAAGTATAACATCATTATCCATCCGGGTGCAAAAATTTCGGATATACAAATGGCTTATTCCAAATCAGTTTCGATAGATTCTCAAGGTAACGTTAAAATCGCAACTAAATTTGGTAATATTATAGATCATGCACCGGTTTCTTTTTATCAACATAATAATCAAAAAATAGTTACGCCGTTTAAAAAAACTAAAAACACAGTTTCTTTTGCTATTGAAAATTATGACAATAGCCACACTATAGTTATAGATCCTTGGGTGCAAACACCAAATTTTGCCGGAAATTGGGACTGTGTTTGGGAATGCGAGCGAGACGGTTCTGGAAATATTTATATTATCGGCGGAACAATGCCCATGCAACTACTCAAATACAACCAAGCCGGAGTATTACAATGGACATACAATACTCCTTATGACACTACTGCTTGGCTGGGAACTTTTGCTACTGATTTATTAGGAAACTCTTATGTAACAAATGGTTCAGTAGCAGCTATTGTCAAAGTTAATACTGCCGGCAGCGTTGTCTGGAACAATTCAAGCCCGGGCGGTATATTATCTTCTGCCGAGTTTTGGAATATCGCGTTTAACTGCGACCAATCTAAATTGGTTATCGGAGGTACCGGCGGATCACTAACTTCATTAGTTGGAATTATTTATGACTTAGATGTCTCAACAGGAAACGTTACCAATCAGGTAAGAGTAGGCCAAGGGAATATGTTTGGTATGCCACCTACTATTCAAGAAGTCCGTTCTATCACAGCCTCAAAAAATGCTAAATATTACTTTTTAACATTAGACACAATCGGTTATCTGCACCAAAACTTTAATTCATGCTTTACACAAGGACTATATCGAACCAATAGTTCTTACGCCCTTAGCTATAAATGTGAAGATTATCGCTATGACAATAGCGGTATTATGGCGATACGAGCCAGTGATGATTTTGTTTATACCCAAAATGGAACACAACTTCATAAACGCTCATTAGCGACAGGAGCTATCTTAGCTACGGCAAATATACCCGGAGGAATATCTACAACTTCTCTCGGAAGAAAAGTCGTTGGAAATAGCGGCCTTGACGTAGATAGCTGCGGAAATATCTATGTTGGCTCTTCTGACAGAGTATTAAAATATGATTCAAACTTAAATTTAATAGCCACTTTTCCTGTGCCTTTCAGGGTTTTTGATGTGAATGTTACCCTTTCCGGTGAAGTTGTGGTTTGTGGTGGCACAGGATCTTCCAGCACCAACACTCGAACCGGCGGGGTACACGTAATCAATATGAATGCTTGTGTGCCCCGTGCTCATGTATGCTGTGATGCTACCATCTGTAAATCCAATGCTGCCTGTATTACAGACCCTGCATTTACTTTTACAGTTGCTACTCCCGGCGGAACATGGAGCGGACCAGGCATTAACCCCACCACCGGAGTCTTTACCCCTGCTGTTGCCGGAGTAGGCACTCATACCATTATCTATTCTCTTCCATGCGGAAGTGATTCAATCATTGTTCCAGTTACTCAGTGCGTACAACTAAGTGTATGCAAAAATTCTAACGGAACCTTAACGGCTTCCGGCGGATCCGGCCCATATAATTGGCAAAATAGACAAACTACACAAGATTGCAGCAATTGTTTCCCAATGCCTCCATGCTCTTTCCCCCCAGGATGCGTTCAGAATGTAACAAGTTGGGTAACATTTACTACCGGAACAACCATAACTCCGTCCGGAACATATCCAATAAGAATTGTTGATAGTTTAGGCGACACAATGCTAATCAGTAATTTAGCATCTATTCCTAATTGTAATTCCTGCCCTCCACCAACGGCAAGTGGAACCACAATATGTTCCGGTTCTACGGCTACTTTAACGGCTACTGCACCTTCCGGCGCGCAGTTTAACTGGTATAATGCAGCCACAGGAGGCACTTTGCTACAAGGTAATAGTGCAACTTACACAACACCAGCACTTTCTGCTACCACAACGTACTATGTGGAGGCTTACGCCGGTGCTTGCACCAGCGCGCGAACTGCCGTTATCGTTACGGTAAATCCCGCTCCGGCAACACCAACGGCAAGTGGAACCACAA
>JAIXKT010000066.1:0-21129 GCA_026932145.1 Bacteroidia bacterium | reverse complement strand
CGCGGGCTGCTGTTATCGTTACGGTAAATCCCGCTCCGGCAACACCAACGGCAAGTGGAACCACAATATGTTCCGGTTCTACGGCTACTTTAACGGCTACTGCACCTTCCGGCGCGCAGTTTAACTGGTATAATGCAGCCACAGGAGGCACTTTGCTACAAGGTAATAGTGCAACTTACACAACACCAGCACTTTCTGCTACCACAACGTACTATGTGGAGGCTTACGCCGGTGCTTGCACCAGCGCGCGGGCTGCTGTTATCGTTACGGTAAATCCCGCTCCGGCAACACCAACGGCAAGTGGAACCACAATATGTTCCGGTTCTACGGCTACTTTAACGGCTACTGCACCTTCCGGCGCGCAGTTTAACTGGTATAATGCAGCCACAGGAGGCACTTTGCTACAAGGTAATAGTGCAACTTACACAACACCAGCACTTTCTGCTACCACAACGTACTATGTGGAGGCTTACGCCGGTGCTTGCACCAGCGCGCGGGCTGCTGTTATCGTTACGGTAAATCCTATTCCGGCAACACCTAACCCAAGTTCAAACTCCCCTGTGTGTGAAGGACAAAGTATTAACCTTACAACTAATACCGTTTCAGGAGCTTCTTACTACTGGACCGGACCTAACAGTTTTACTTCTACAAGCCAAAATCCAAGTATTTCAAATGCGACTACTTTAATGGCTGGTACGTATTATGTGCGGATAATCGTTGGACAGTGTACTTCCGCTACAAACAGCACACAAGTTGTTGTTTCGCAGCTTTCTCATGCTTCTATTCTGGGGCTTCCTGATTCTATGTGTTTGGGTGATCCGCCCATAACTTTAAGCGGGACTCCTACAGGGGGAACTTTTTCAGGATCAGGTATTTCTGGTAACGTTTTTGATCCTTCCGGCTTGTCAGCAGGCACACAAGTCGTTATAACCTACACAGGAACGGATATTTGCGGTTCTTATTCTGTTTTAGATACGATTTTACTAACTAACATTGCTTCCGCCCAAATTTTAGGACTTCCGGATACAGTATGCTATAATTTCAATAGCTTTACTTTAATAGCAACTCCAACGGGAGGAACTTTTGAAATTGACGGTAATACAGGCAGCGTTTTTAACCCTACAGCCTTAGGTAGCAATAGGTTTGTATTGGTACGTTACTTTGGTAGCGGAAATTGCGGCAGTTACGATGTACAAGATTCTGTGTTTATTCGGGCTATACCTACGGTTACATTTTCCGGATTGCCGGATTCTATTTGTGTTGCAGGCGGAACTGTTTCATTAACGGGTTTTCCATCTGGAGGAATATTTAGCGGCTCTGGTATTTCCGGAAATCAATTTTCTCCTGTAGGTTTAACGCCCGGACAATATAGTATTCAATATGAATATGCAGACGGCTGTAGTTTACAACAAGTAAGCCGAAACATTCGCATAGTAGAAGACCCACAAGCGGCTATTTTAGGGCTGCCGGATACAGTTTGTGCGCCTGCAAGCCCAATAAGCCTTACAGCATCCCCATCTGGAGGAACTTTAAGTGGAAATGGCATCACCGGAAATCAATTTAACCCTTCGGGGTTATCTTCCGGAAATTATGTTATCACATATCAAGTTGCGGGATTTTGTGGAAGCCAAACCGTTACAGATACTGTATTCGTACGGCCTGCCCCAACGGCTTCAATGCTTGACCTACCAGATAGCATTTGCGTTACCCAAGGAGTAGTAGCCTTAGCTGGAACTCCGCCTAACGGTATCTTTAGTGGGGTAAATGTTACTGGAAATCAATTTACTACAACTGGCTTAGTAGCAGGAAGTTATACAATTTACTATACCGTTATAGAAGTCTGCGGGACAGCAATAGACAGCCAAGTTGTTAGGATTATTGAACCTCAAGATGCTTCTTTCAGTGGTTTACAAACACATTATTGTGCAGGGGATACAGAGATAATTACGCTAACGCCAATAATTCCTGGAGGCTATTTCTGGTTAGATGGAATTCCTACAAATAATCCTTTTCCTGTTCCGAATACTATTGGCCCCCATTCAGTAGTTTATGATTTAGGAATCGGAATTTGCCCAAGCCGAACTACCCAGCAATTTACGGTTGAAAAAATCACCACAAATTTGTTAGATACTATACAGATTTGTATAGGAGAACAAGCCCATATTAACCTACAAGTTTCTGGAAGTCAGGGATATACTGTTCAATGGCAACCTACACAGGCGGTGGATAACCCCACTTCATCGTCCCCTAACTTTATTGATACTGTTTCTACAAGATTAACAGTTACAATTTTGGACACTACCACCGGTTGTACGGCTCAAGATTCAGTAGAAATTTTGGTTCGGCCTGCACCTGTTGCTGATTTTTATCCGTTAATGGATTCCGTAGAAGTACCTTTTATGCTGACGGTTCATAACAATTCAAGAAATGCTACCCAATATCGCTGGTACTTTGAAGGAAAAGGAGATACGATTCGGGTAGAGCACCCTGATGGTTTCTATCTAATGGAACCCGGAATGTACAACTTAGTATTAGTTGCTGCCAATGATTTAGGCTGTTTGGATACTACTGCCCACTATATCTTTGCATCAGATATTAAGCCTGCTTTGTATATTCCAAATGCATTTACGCCTAATGGAGACGGAAGAAATGACGAGTTTTTGCCATTTGGGGTTAGTATAGACCAGATTAGCTTCAAGATATATGACCGTTGGGGTGTTGAAGTTTATACCGCAGAACATATTAACAGCGGCTGGCCGGGAACTAAAAACGGAAAAGACTGTCCGGAAGGAGTTTATGTTTATCGCATTCGGTTTAAATTTGTCGGTAATAATGAATTTGAAATCCGCGCAGGAACAGTAACTCTTATCAGGTGAGTTACTGCTCCTGAACTATCTGGATTTTATGGAAAAGCTGGGAAGATCACCTCATTAAAAACCTGCAAAAGGTATTTGATGAGGTATCCGGCGGCTTTGGGGGAATATTGTTATCGAAAAATTACCCAATAGTGATAGACTATTCGCTAAAAATTTGTAATTTCGAAGCCCAAGTTCTGGCTATTGAGGCTAATTTCATGATCGCTGTTCGCATTTATAGGTTTCTTCTTGTTGGCTTATTGCTGTGCGTAACTGAAAGTTTTGCGCAGCGCCCTACCGATTTCCCAACTGACCACGATGAATTTAAAATTGAGTTTAGAAAAAGATTAGATAATTACAAAAATGACCAAGTGCAAGTCTTTTCTAAGGAATTTTATAGCTATTGGGATGACGGTAACCTAACCGCAGCAGATAAAACCCAGTTTATCAAGCGGGTAAATACGTTGTTAGCGAAAAGTTTTCGTCTAATTCCAGATATAGTTAATTACACAAAGTGTTTAAAGGCAATCAAAGACCCTGATTCTCGCCTTCGCATTCCTACGGAGCAGTTTTTTATGCTTACAGATTCTTGTCTTGCAAATTTGAACGTAGGGGAGTTTATGAACGTAATTATTAACTTACAAAAGATGGTTCAGCGTGGAATTGTTTTTGAAACCAGCCAGTTTAGTTGGGCATTTACCCAAAAAGACCCACGGCTACAACTTAAACACGATGTGATTACCAAAGACACTGTCGATCAATTTGGAAGTCCGTTTACAATTGAATACACCGCATTTGCCCCGTCAATGAGTTTTTCAAATACCGATATACTCTATGCTTCAAAAACAGATTCTACCGGTATTTACAACACCAAAGGTTCATACAACCTGATTACCAGAAGGTTCAAGGGACAAGGCGGGGAATATAATTGGAGTCGCTTGGGATTACCCCCAAGAGAAATTTATTGCACCTTTGACGTTTTTAATATCAACTTATCCCTTAACGCCTTTTCTGCCGATAGCGTTGTGTTTCATTACAACACTTTTTTACACAAAACACTTAAAGGCCATTTTGAAGAAAAAATCATTCATTATCAGAATATTAAAGATGCAAAATATCCATATTTCAGAAGCGATGAAGGAGGTTTGACGATTAATAATTTTATTCCGAATGTTACTTATACCGGAGGTTTTTCCTTGCGCGGCGTTACCAAAGTTGGTTCCAGAACAGAAGATGAACCTGCTCGCTTGATGATTAAAGACAAATATTCAGGCTTTGATTTATTAAAATTAGAGTCGGATGAATTTGCCCTAAATCCTGAAAAAATGGAAACAGACGTAGCCAGCGTAGTTTTATACCTTCCTAATGGAGATTCTATAACCCACCCATCTCTAAAAGTTGTTTATACTGTTGAATCAGGAGATTTACTGCTCTACAAAGATCCGAGAAATCCATTTTCCCACCAGCCGATGCTGAGTTCGTACCATAATTACGGACTTTATTTTGACGCAATTAAGTTTAATGCAAAGAAAAAACGAATAGAATTTTCGGCACTGATAGATAAGGAAAACAAATTTGCTGCCGTAGAATCTTATGACTACTTTAGGGCAGAACGTTTTCGGCAGTTTAAGAACGTAGTGGCATTTAACCCAATCGGGCTGCTCTACCGCTATGAAACCGAGATGCGGGAAAAGGCACTTTTGAGAGAAAAGCGCTTGGAAACTAAAATGGCAGCCGAAGAAGAACGCAAAAAATCCGAAGACGAAGGCTGGGAAACCTACACCGACCCCGCAGCAGACCCCGAAGAAACCAAACGCTTAGAAGAAGAAGCTAAAAAAGCCGAAGAAGAAAAAGCACAAAAAGAAGCAAACCGCGCCGCAGATATGCGCATCATCTATGTAGATAGATTCCTAAAATACTTTAAGCAAGAAGCCCAAAGACCCAAATTTCTGGAAGCTCTCAATGACTTAGAAGGCTCCGGATACGTCCGCTTTGATAAAAAAACAGAACGCATAACAATCCTCCCCAAACTCAGAAAATGGGCTATCGCCGCAAAAGGCGATAAAGATTATGATGTTATCCAAATCATCTCCAATGTACAAGCCGGTAATCACGCCGACATGAATTACGAAAGTAAAATCATTCAAATGTATGGTGTTGAAGAAATATCACTTTCTGACTCCCAGTTCGTCAGATTATTACCACAAGACGAAAAAGTCTTTATCAGAGAAGACCGAAATTTCAATATGGGCGGAGTTGTTCATGCCGGAAAAATAAACCTATATGGAAAAGGTTACGGGAAGTTTAACTTTGAATATGATAACTACAAAATCATGTGCGACACCTTAGATTCCCTGAAATTCAGACCCCGTAGAGACCCAGAAACCAAGAAAAATAACAGCAAGGCTTATCTTAACCTTACCAAAGCCCTCGAAAAACTCACCATCCAAGACATTATCGGAGCTGTTTATATCAATAAACCGAACAACAAAAGTAGCTTAAAACCACATCCCGAATACCCTGTATTCGATTGCTATTCACTATCTTATGTATATTGGGGAGACTCTGCCATTCAAAACGGAGTTTATGGTCGAGATCCCGCCTCTAAGGAATATCGCCTGAAATTTGAAATAGACCCGTTCGTTTTAGATAGCTTAGAAAATTTTGACATCCGAAGTTTAGAGTTCCAAGGGGAATTTTATGCCGATGGCATTATGAATAGTTTTAGAGACACCCTAAAACCCGTTGGAGACAACACTTATGGCATCGTTAAAAAAACAGATACTAACGGTGAACCCATTTACAAAGGAAAAGGGAAACTCTATGAAGGCCAAGTTGAAATGAACGGAGATTCCTTTCACGGCAACGGAAAAATTGACTACTTAGCTACTACCACCGAAAGCGACTCCTTTATATTTCATTTTGACTCCGTTATGGCAGTTACCAGAAAATTTTATCTGCCAAAAACAAATTATAAAGGAACTAAATATCCCGAAATCAAAGCCGGAATTGTGGACTATAAATGGTACACTCAACGTGATGAGCTCGTTTTAACCACCAAAGACGAAAATATTGAGTTATTTGCCGGCGAAGCTAAGTTTAAAGGAAAAATTATCATAACGCCTCTCGGCGTAAAAGGATCCGGACTTATGAAAGTCGGTGAAATCGAAATAGAAGGTAACGATATGAATATCAACGAAATGGATTTTACCGCTCCGAATGCTACATTTCGTGTAGCAGACAAAAAAGACCCGGGAATTACCCATTTTATCGCTAAAAAAAGCGAGGTTAAATATAACATGGCAAATCACCGCTCAGAATTTGAATCAAAAGTAAGTGCCGTTGATAGCCTAAATTCAGAATTCCCCCAACTTAACTATAAAACCTCTCTCGGAAAAGGTATCTATGACAAAAACACAAATGAAATTAGCATGACCGCTAATAGCGTTTATCAAAATAAAAACTATTTTACATCTACAGACCCAAAACAAGAAGGCTTAACGTTCCCCGCAACTTCAGCTGTTTACAATACCGAGAAAAAAGAAATATCCATAGACGGTGTAGAATATATCTACGTAGCAGATGCCAAAATAATGCCTGATAGCGGAAAAGTTAAAATACGCTCCGATGGATTTATGGATAAATTTAGGAACGCTCGCGTAGAGGCTAACATTAAAACGAAATATCATCAATTTTATGAAGGAAAAATTGAAGTTCTCTCAAAATATAAATATCTCGGCGAAGCTAAATACAACTACATCGTAGTCAATGGAGAGCAGCAGGTTATCCGGTTCAATGATATTCATGTAAAGTCAGACACTACAACGGAAGCTCTCGCGGTTATTCCACAAACCCAAAATTTCTTTATTACGGAGCGTATCTATTTTAGAGACACAGTATTGTTAACGGCAGGGCAAAAGTATATGTATTTTTCAGGAGACGTTCGGATACAGTCTTCCAATACTTTCTTATCAGATTCTTGGTTTGAATTTCACGGCGTTGTGAACCCTGATTCGATATACATTCCCATCAATAATCCTCGAAATAGAAAAACCAATGCCGAGCTAACCGTAGGGTTGCACTACGGCCCTGAACGCAGGCTGTTTTACTCTAACTTTTTGCAAGAACGAAAAGCTGGAAAAGATACCGATATATTAACAGCAAAAGGCGGTTTGACATTTGACCGAGCTACAAAGGAATTTAGAATCGGAACAGAGAAAAAACTGATCCAGGAAATGTTCCGCACACCGGTAGTTAGCTATGACGATTCCGCCAGAGTTATCACCTCGCAAGGATTTTTTAACGTTCCCTATCACTTAGAACCCAATACAGCCTCATACAAAATGGCCGGTATCTGGCGAGACGACCAAACCAAAGGCGAAGTAAAACTCAATGTCTGTATGGGTATGAATTTTAGCGTGTTACCGGAAAGAGTAACCCTAAAACTATCAGACCTCTTTACCGCCCTAACCCTAAACAGCCCAGATATTGACTATACCCCCAGAATTACCCACGAATCTATAGCAGAACTTATCGGAGACGCTGACCCAACGGAGGAAAAAACAAAAGCCTTTGTAACCTCTATCAATAAAATGCGGACAATCAAAGATATAAAAATTGCTAAAGACTTGCCATTCACCTTTTTATTTTCAGATTTAAAATGGACTTGGGAGGATAAATTCAAAACCTTCTACGTTAGTGAACCGGTTGGCTTAGTAGGTATTGGCGGCGTACCCATCAATAAAATGCTAAACGCAAAAATCGAATATACCATTGGTAAAGCACTGCCTACGGGGCAAACATTGGCAGATACACTTCGTATGTATGTTGAAATTGATGAAGATAACTGGGTTTATTGCACATTTGCAGATAACGTGCTAAAAATTGTTACTCCTTTTGAAAACAAAGGCTCTTTCAACGAATTAGTTGGTATAGAAGTAGATAAACTCTCAAAACGGAAGCAAGACCCGAATAAAAAAACCTTTGAACTACTATTGGGAACTACCGCTGACAAAGAGAAGTTCACAGAAACATTCGTCAAAAAATACATACTTAAAGAATAAAACATAAGAAGTCTAAAGCCTGCCGCTGTATGGTTTATTTTTTAAATAACTTGCGGATTGAAACACTGTTTTTATGAGTATGCTATGGGCTAAATTATGGCGGCGTAAATCTGTTCAGGAAATTATCACTACGGGTGAAAAGACTACCGATAAAGAGGCGTTAAAAAAGAGCCTGACAACAATAGATTTAACGGCAATGGGAATTGCAGCCATAATTGGAGCGGGTATTTTTTCTACCATTGGAAATGCTGCCGCTGAAGGTGGACCTGGCGTATCCCTATTATTTGTTTTTACGGCAATTGCCTGCGGCTTTTCAGCCTTGTGTTACGCAGAATTTGCCTCTGTATTGCCGATTGCCGGCAGTGCCTATACTTATGCGTATGTAGCTTTTGGTGAACTCGTTGCGTGGATTATCGGCTGGGATTTACTGATGGAATATGCCATTGGAAATATCGCAGTAGCTATCTCGTGGTCAGATTATTTTACAAGCTTGTTAGCTAACCCTGCCCTCAACATTCATTTACCAGACTATTGGACTATGGATTACCTAACCGCCCAAAGCGGCTATGAACAAGTGCTGAAAGAAATTCAGGTAGGAAAAGAACTTTTATCACTTGATAAAAGCCTACAAGCTGCTTATCAGGCATGGCTAAACGCCCCACAACTATTTGGTTTACATATTATTATGGATCTTCCGGCGCTATTTATTACAGCAATTATTACTACATTGGTTTATATAGGTGTTCAGGAATCCAAACGCGCTTCTAATGCTATGGTCGCAATTAAACTAACGGTTATTATCGGCGTGATTATAGTTGGTTTCTTTTATGTAGATACCCAAAACTGGTCTCCATTTTTTCCCAACGGCATTGGTGGAGTTTTGAAAGGAGTTTCAGCGGTGTTTTTTGCCTATATTGGTTTTGATGCGCTTTCTACCACAGCCGAAGAATGCAAAAACCCGCAGCGAGATTTACCGCGTGGTATGTTTCTTTCCCTGATTATTTGCACTATATTATATGTTCTTATTTCCTTAGTACTAACCGGTATGATACCTTTTTCATTATTAAAAGTAGGTGATCCATTGGCTTACGTTTTTGAGCACCATGGGATGTCCAAAATATCTGGTATCATTGGAGTTTCTGCCGTAGTAGCTATGGCAAGCGTTTTGTTGGTATTTCAATTAGGGCAGCCCAGAATCTGGATGGCTATGAGTAGGGACGGATTACTACCGCCAATTTTTGCCAAAATACACCCAAAATTTAAAACGCCTGCTTTTTCTACCATAGTAGCTGGACTATTAGTCGCACTCCCGTCACTTTTTTTTAACCTAACGGAGGTTACTGACCTTACAAGTATTGGTACTTTGTTTGCCTTTGTATTAGTGTGCGGAGGGGTTATCCGGCTACAAAATGACCCCGCTTTTCAGCAACGTAAGTTTAAAACTCCTTTTATAGATGCCCGCTATGTGTTGCTCCCGCTTGCAGTTGCTATTTTAGTATTTGTACATTGGCAGAACCCAGATTTCTGGCAAAAAGAACTTTCTCTCGATGATATTCAAAGTACTTTTTGGCATAAAATCCCTTTTTGGATGTTTGTAGTGTTATTTATCAGTCTTACAATTCAATCATTTAGGCAAAAATTGCCCGCAATACCAATTTTAGGGCTCCTGAGTTGTTTTTATTTGATGACGGAGCTTAAACTTTCAAACTGGATTGGCTTTGGTATTTGGTTGCTGATAGGGTTAAGCGTTTATTTTTTATACGGCGTAAATAATAGTCGAACAAAAATCACTCAAAAACTTTCCTAAGTAGAGTAATTTATTAACTTTGCGGCCTGTTCGTTTAAAAATCCAGAAATGTATTACGTTTTAGTTGGTTTAATTGTGTTGGTATGCACTGTATTGGTTTTGGTTATTATTGTTCAAAACAGTAAGGGCGGGGGAATTAACAGCAGCTTCGGTGTTTCTAACATTGCAAATCAGATAGTTGGTGCGCGGCAGTCCGGTGAGGTTATTCATAAAATCACTTGGTATTTAGTTGGTGCTTTAGCTGCTCTTATAATTATTGCCAATTTCACGATTGGAGGCAATCAAAAAGAGACTAAAACCGGCTTACGTATGGGTGGGTATGTGGGGGCACCTAAAACTGACCCCCAAAATGGCCCCGGAACTCCTTCCAGCCAGCCTCAACCAACCCAAAATCCAAACGAATAACAGCGTTTTTCTGTTATTCAAAACTGTTTATTTACTTTTTATCAACCGAAATAGTTGAGCCGTAAGGTTTCCAGATTCCGGAGTCTAAACCGTAATCTGGCATAAAGTAAAGCTGGCCAGTTATTTCATTCAGGGCAAAATAAGTAATCCCCTGTGTGGTTTCTATTCGTATATCAAAAGTAAAAGTCGGAGAATTTTCAGTCCTGATCGGATAGCCAAAGGGACTCCATACGGCGTTTTGGCTATCTATGAGGTAATATACTTGCCCATTAAATTTATCTAAGGCGATAAAGACAATCTCAAGATTTTCCTTATCGTGGCCTGCGCTTTTATCGTATAGCTTAAAAGTATATTCATGTTTTTCGCTTTGGGGAATAGGGGAGGCGAAAGGAATCCATTTTCCGGCATTGGTACCATAGTCGCGCTGAAAATATATTTGGCCGGAAGCCTTGTCTATTGCAAAGAAGATAGTTCCGCCATCTTTAAAAAAGGGAACGTTCAGAATTTCATACTTGATATTAGTATTTTGTGAAAATACGCTGTTTAGCATTAAGGAAAAAATGCCCCAAAATAAGTATTTCATCATCGAGATTTGTTAGTACATTCAGTAATCCAGCCTTCTGCCTGCGCAGCAAATAATTCATAATCTTCACCAAGTGCTTGATAGCCAGTAAAAGCCTGCTCAAAGTATCTTTTTGCCTGACTATATTGCTTGTAATTAACGAGTATCATAGCAATTTCCATATCTACATCGGCAATATCGCTGGGAATATGCTGCGTATATTGCGGCAAGATATTGAGTAAGGCTTGCAGGCAAGAAATAGCTAAGTTGGGGTTATTGGCCGCACTTGCATAACGCGCTACTGCACGGTTGAGTAAAACCTCTTTTTCAATATCGCCCGCATGATGAGCCTCTTGAATAAGCTCTTGTAACTGTTTGGGATAGCTATTCAGCAAGGTTTCTAATTCTTGATACTGGTTTTCAGAAAGTTTGGAAACATCGCCTCCTTTGTCTTTCCATGTTTGATAATTAAGAATTAAACTGACATATCCGTGAACCATCTGAATATGAAATCCACTTGGGTGATTTGCATACAATCTTACAATCTCTTTGAAATAAGGGTAATCCTTAAATTCATCTTTGCTAAAAGCCGTAAACCGCATCGCCAAAAGATTCCACTCGGCTGCAAAGTCAATTGCATCCGTAGCGTTGGGGGTTTGTTCTAAAAAAGCATAAACTATTTCTTCTGCTTGATGAATTTTTTGAATAGCTTCTTCGTAGAATTCCAAAAATAGTAAGGCATGAATGAGTTTAAATATCCGCCGAATATTATCGGCATCCGGCTGGTAATATTCAGCTTGACTAAAGTAATCTAATTCGGCAGTTACAAAATCTTGTAGCTGATCCGGCGATAAGGATTCCAACTCTCTTTCTGCGGTAGTTTGCATAGTAAATTTGACAAAAGTAACTAAAAAATTTACTAAATATCAATTTTAAGTTCATCAAAATAAATTACCGATAAAATGATATTACCCACAAAAAAATTGGGTGTTTATGGAAAATATTCGGTAATTCGTGCAGAAACTCCGCTTTAAAAATTAGATTTGGTGCTATTTTTGTAATACTTTTGCATTTAAAAGTCGTTATGAACAAGGCGATTATCCTACTTGTATTTTCCTATGTATATTTAGCTATCGCGCAGCCCCAAGTAGCAGATAGATATTCCGGAGGAGGTTCAGAGCGTTATTCCTACAAAGAAAAAGGGTCGTTAAAGCGAGAAAACGTAGGACATGCTATTAACACAGAATTTGACGAGAGTGCTCCCGTTATTTCAGCAGACGGAAAAACATTATATTTCTGGAGTATGGGCAGGCCGGACGGCTATGGAATCCAAGATATTTATGTTTCTAAACAGGATTCCACAGGTAATTGGCAGCCAGCTGTGAACATAGGGCCGCCACTCAACAATGCAGAATGTAACTTTGTGATGTCTGTTACCCCAGATGGAACTAAACTTTTATTGTACCAAAAAAGTAAAAAAGCCGGCGGCTCAGACTTGGCCATCTCCAGACGCGGAACTTTTTCATGGGGCTATCCAGAACAACTAAAATTTGAAAAATATACCAACAAAGCTGAATCTTCTATTTCAGCAGACTTAGGAGCAGACGGAAAAACGCTTATCTTATCCATAGAAGGTGAAGATAGTAAAGGAGCCGAAGACCTATATGTAAGTTTCTTCGATAAAGAAAAAAAAGTCTGGACAACACCTAAGAATATGGGTAACATTAACACAACAGGCTCTGAATCAACACCTTTTTTAGCTCAAGATAATATCACTTTATATTATTCAACCAATGGAAACGGTGGTTTTGGAGGAGATGATATTTTTATGAGCCGCCGCTTAGACGATACGTGGGCAAACTGGTCTAAACCAGTAAACTTAGGCCAAACAATTAATACGCAGGGAGATGATTATTACTTTAAATTTTCAGCAAAAGCAGATTATGCCTATTTGGTTTCTACCGATAGTTCAATTGGGTTAAAGGATATATTTCGTGTGCCGATACCGGCAGAATTTCGCCCTAAACCGGTATTTTTGGTCAGCGGCCATGTTCGAGACAAAAAAACCAATAAACCGATTCAAGCAAATATTACCTATTCATACCTGCCGGAAGGTATCGAAATAGGCTCAGCAAGCACTTCTTCCGATAGCGGAGACTATCAAATTATTCTGCCCGCCGGCAAGTTATATGCCTTTCAGGCAGAAGCACCCGGATATTATGCCGTTTCTGAAAACCTAAATGGAGCCGGTTTGATTTCTTACAAACTCACAGAAAGAGACTTATACTTAGTTCCATTAGAAATAGGAGGCATTATTGAACTCAAAAACCTATTTTTCCCTACCAATAGTTTTTCCCTCTTACCCAATTCTATTCCTGAATTAGAGCGTTTATACAACTTAATGAAAATCACCCCAAATCTAACCATCGAAATTATGGGGCATACGGATAATGTAGGAGATGCAAATACAAATCAAACTTTATCGGAAAATAGAGCCAAAACTGTTGTGGAATGGTTATTCCAAAAAGGAGTGGAACCCAACCGAGTTACATCGGCTGGGTATGGCAGCACCCAACCGGTTGCTCCGAATGATTCGGAAATAAACAGACAAAAAAACCGTCGGGTAGAGATAAAAATAACCAATTTATGAGCCACACGAACCCTGCAGAAGAAAACCCATGGATAACACATACTGCCGAATTAATGTACGAAAATCCGTGGATACAGATCACAGAATATCAGGTTACAAACCCCAGCGGAAAGCCGGGTATGTATGGCGTTGTTTCTTTTAAAAACTATGCAGTTGGTGTAATTCCCTTGGATTCAGATGGTTATACTTGGCTGGTTGGGCAGTATAGGTATCCTTTGGGTATTTATTCTTGGGAGATTCCGGCTGGCGGATGCCCGCAGCACGAGGCACTTATAGAAACAGCGAAAAGAGAACTTTCCGAAGAAACAGGACTCATTGCTCAACATTATGATCAAATCCTATTCATGCACCTCTCTAACTCCATTACGAATGAAGAAGCCTACATCTTTTTAGCAACAGACATTCAATTCGGTACAGCACAACCCGAAGAAACAGAGCAACTTCAAGTCAAAAAGGTTCACTTTTCGCAAGCACTTCAAATGGTTTTAGAAGGCTCTATTACAGATTCTTTGTCGGTAGCCGGTATTCTTAAAACCCAGCTACTGCTACAGCAGGGTTATCAAAAGCATCAAAAAAATAACTACTAATGAATAGCTTTTTCCCAAATCTGAAAGCTAAATCCATATAGATGCTTTCCGTCCGGCGGATGATATACGGTTTGAATAGGTTTCCAAGAATTTAAAATTGCTGTATCAAAAAATACATCACCTACTACCCGAGCATGAACCTGGGTTAGGTAAATAGCTGATAACCTGCTGTCTAAATAAGTTTCTTGAAATATTTGCCAGCCCCCGATTACCCAAACAACCTTAAAGTTGAATTGCTCTATTTCTGCTAATGAACGAATTAAAGTTATTCCCGGTTGGGGTTGCAAGGTCTTGGATAAAACTATGTTCGTTCGGTTAGGCAAAGGCTTTCCAATCGAAAGAAAGGTGTTTTTCCCCATCAAAACCACCCCATTTGTGGTAAGTTTTTTGAAATGCTTTAAGTCATCCGGTAAATGAAATGGCAGTTTATTTTGGATTCCGATAACTCCCTGTTGGTCAGTGGCTAATATCCAGCGAAGTTCCGTCATACAGCAATATCGGCTTTAATAGCCGGATGCGGGTCGTAGCCAAATAGCAAAATATCACTATATTTGAATTTATCTATTTGGATAACGTCTTTGTTCAGTTCTAAGGTAGGCAAATCTCTACATTCACGGGTAAGTTGTGTATTTGCTTGTTCTATATGATTTAAGTAAAGATGAGTATCTCCTAATGAGAGGATTAGCTCACCCACACTCAAGCCGCAAACATGGGCTACTAAATGGGTCAAAAGTGCATAGGAAGCTATGTTGAATGGAAGCCCTAAAAAGGCATCTACGCTACGCTGATACATTTGGCAGGATAGCCGGCCATCCTGCACATAAAACTGAAATAAGATATGACAAGGAGGTAAAGCCATACTGGGAAGTTCGGCAACATTCCAAGCACTAACAAGTAATCTTCGGGAATTGGGATTGGTTTTGATTTCATGGATAACGGTTGCGAGTTGGTCAATTGATCCACTATTTGGCGTTTGCCATTTACGCCACTGAACACCATAAACAGGCCCTAAATCTCCGTCAGAATCAGCCCATTCATCCCAAATCGTAACTCCATTTTCACGCAAAAACTGAATATTGGAATCTCCCCGAATAAACCAAAGTAACTCATAAACAACGGATTTAAAATGAATCTTTTTGGTAGTAAGTAGCGGAAAACCATCAGCTAAATTAAAGCGTAACTGATGCCCAAAAATACTCAAGGTGCCTACGCCTGTGCGATCATGCTTTTGATTGCCCGAATCAAGAATTAAGTGCAACAAATCTTGATACTGCCTCATAACTAACTATTAACGAGCATAATATAACCAAAGTAATCCAAGAATGATATACTGAATAACTGCTAATGCAGTGTAAAGCAAGCCCGGAAACCAACGTCTATTGGTAAAATACTGCACTACAGAAACTATCAAAATAGTCGTATTTACATGTATAATCCCCCAAAAACCAGTAAAATTAAACCGATGAAGGGCTACATTCCGGCCAAAATTGGAAGCCATAAAATAAATAGCACAAGAAGCTAATGCTATCCCCAAAATAGCACCTACCCAAATCCAAACCTCTGAACTCTTTTTATAAACAAAATAGTTACCTGCAGCGATGGTCAGGGCAAACAAAAAAGTAAAGTATAATAACTTTGGAAAAACCGGATTCATAGAACACTCCTATATATAAATATTATTGACAAACGAAAAAAACTTTTAGGCTACAAAAGTTGGGCATAAAAGTAAATATCTTTATTGTTGGAGAAACAAAGATAGCTAAAAATAGGAGAAAATCAGATTTTTAAAACCGATGAAAGAGAAAATAATGATGTTTTTTCTGTTAAGGGTTCAAGATTTTATTCTTTTATTTCGGCAAAGTTTTGCACATAACATCCGGGCATATCGTCGACAGTACCTACGAAATAGCAGCCGACGTGTGTCCAATTTAGTTTAATGACATTCTCACGGTGCCCTCGGCTTGCGATTCCGCCATCTATTAAAAGTGCGATGACGGCATCTCGGGGGCTGGAATCACCTACTAAATTTTCACTCCCATCGAGATAGCTGCTTCCCAATACTTTTCTGATTCGGTCAAACGGGCTGGAGTTATCAGAGCCGGTATGCCCCATATATCCACGTTTTTTTTCGTCAAGACCGTGATTCTTAGCACATTGATATAAGCGGCTATCCGGAAGTAGTGGCTTCATGGGCTTTAGATTCTTCAGAATCTCTACGATTTCTTGACCGGCGAGCCACGTGTCAAAAGAAGTCTTTCCTTCGCTAACTAAGTAATTTGCAATAATATCAGCATAAATTGCCGGATAGCATCGGGCAAAGTTTATCTCTTTGATCATTTCTTTTTCACTTTCAGCCAGATATTTTTCATTAGCAGCGGTGTTGATGCGTTTCATATCTACCGCAGCTAAGGTTTCAGGAACTTTTTTCCATGAAAATTCAAATTGCTTTTTAGCAGCATCGCAGTGAGTTCCGATAAAAACGTGAATAGACTTATACTTATCGTTAAAGTAGGTTACTTCGTTACTATAAATCCCGATATGGGTATAATCAGGGCTTAAAAAAGTGGTAAAATTTTCTCTGATAACTTTATTAATTAAAGAATCCGGATTTTTGTCGTTTGTACTAAAGCCGGCGTAGCCACAAAAACTCTTGGCAAAACTCCCATTATTGCGGCTATTAGAACTCCCTTCAGCTTTTGCCTCCCGAAATAAAGAATCTGACCAAATTATTTTGGGCGAGGGCGGTATTTTCTCAAAAAGATTATCCACACCTTGAATATGCTGAAATAAGCTTTTGTGTTTCAAATAGTATTCTTTGGGGCTTGTTCGGAAAGAATTAATTTCATCGAACATTTTTTTCTCATAACCTATTTGCCCATAGCTGCAAAAGCCGATAAAAGACAAGAAACAGAAAAAAAATAGCTTAAATATAATATGATGGTTCATTGTTTTGGATGAATTATTTGGAGGATTTCTACTAATTAGACTATTAATAACTAATTGATAACTAAAATAATATATAAATTAATTGTTGTATATTTATGAGCAATAAATATACAACAGCACCACGATATAAACAAGGAATAAAGGATTATTTGATAAAGCAGAAAGCCATCAAAATATTCCGCTACAAGCAAGTTGTTTTTACTTAAATGTCATAAAACTAAATACCTGATAAATAGATAAATAATATTTAAAAAAATGATTTTCAAATATTGAATTACCAAAAAACACGTTATATTTGTTCTGGTTTGAGAAAATTAGTAATAGGATTTTACGCTTTACTTCAAATCAATTTAAAAAGATTTTTTAGAACTATCCTTATGTTTGATTAACTGTTAATTAAAACTGTTTTATGAAAAAAATATTAAAATTTTCAGGCTACTTTTTGATTATTATTCTTGTAATAGTAATTGGGGTTCTATCGTATCTAAAACTTGCATTGCCTAATGTTGGCCCTGCGCCAGACATGAAAATAGAGATAACTGCGGCAAAACTTGAACGGGGAAACTATCTCGCTAATCATGTGATGCTTTGTATGGACTGTCATTCTACGCGCGACTGGAGTTTGTTTTCAGGCCCTATGATTGCTGGCACTGAAGGAAAAGGCGGAGAAATATTTGACCAAAAACTGGGTTTTCCCGGAAAATATATCGCACCGAACATTACACCGTATCATTTGCAAGACTGGTCCGATGGTGAAGTTTTCAGGGCTGTAACAGCAGGCGTATCAAAAGACGGCAGAGCGTTATTTCCGGTTATGCCACACCATCTATACGGACAGCTTGATAAAAAAGATGTAGAAGCCGTTATTGCATATATCCGAAACCTAAAATCAATTGAAAATAAAACAGAAATCTCATCATCTGATTTTCCGATGAATTTTATCATCAATACTATTCCTAAAAAACCAACCTTTGGTAGTATTCCGCCTCAAACAGATAAAATCAATTATGGTAAATATATGATCACTGCTGCAGGGTGTATGGACTGCCATACCAAACAAGATAAAGGTGAATTTGTCGGAGAATTATATGCAGGAGGTTTTGAATTTAAGCTACCAAATGGATCTATAGTTAGGTCAGCAAACCTTACTCCTGATAAAAATACAGGACTTGGCACTTGGACAAGCGAACGATTTATTAATGAGTTCAAAAATTATGCTGATAGTTCTCATATAAACCCAAAAATTGCTCCTAATGAATTTCAAACGTTAATGCCGTGGACAATGTATTCAGGCATGAATAGGGCGGATTTGGAGGCTATATTTGCTTATCTACAAACGCTAAAACCGGTAAATAATCAGGTGGAGAAATTTATTCCAGCAAAATAAATTTACCCTAAAACACGTTTTGAGTTTCTTTTTCTCAAAACGCACCCGCTTTTTGCGCTTTAGATAAGGCCAAAACTCACTTATTTGAACAGATTTATAGAGATTTTGTCTATTTGATTCATAAATTATACATAAAAAATCTCAATATCTCTGATACCACTATTTGTTTGCAGTGTTCTGATTATCATATATTTAACATTATTATCTATACCCTTCATTGCTATTCTTATACTCATACCAAAAAGGCTTCAGATAGTTGGTACATAAATATTTCTGAGTTATGTATTTTTTCAATCTATTTTTAGGTATTTTTGTGCCTTGATAATGAGGATAGGCTATTAACTGTTAGTTTTGTTTCAAGCATGAATTGTAAAGCTACTCCTTATTACTAAGAATTTTATCATATTTTGTAAACCATAACCAAAAATCAAAGAAATGAACATTTACATTTCAAATATAAGTTTCAGCACAAGCACTGAGAGCTTACGGGAGTTATTTGCAAGTTACGGAGAGGTAACTTCTGCTAACATTATCACAGACAGAGAGACTGGGCGTTCACGCGGATTTGGTTTTGTCGAAATGCCAAATGATGCAGAAGCACAGAAGGCTATTGACGAACTCAACGAAACCGACTTCGAAGGCAAAACAATCATTGTTAATGTAGCTCGCCCTAAAACAGAAAGAAGCGACAGAGGTGAATTTAAGCGTAATAGCGGCGGTTTCAACAACCGTGGCGGCGGTGGTAGCGGAGGCTATAATAAAAAACGCTATTAATTAACTTTAAAACGGATAACAAGGTAGTTAATAATATCAATCCGTTTCTAAGTTTTAAATAGTGTAAAAAACTTTATCTAACGATTCAGGGGGGCTTCGTACTTTTAAGTGTGAAGCCCCTGAATTGATGTGGCGAAAATCCAAAAGACTTTCGCCACATCAAAAGTAATTACCTTATATCCCTTTCAGTAGTAAAAAAATCAGCATTAGTAACTGTACATAGAAATATACTAAGCACTATAAATCAATGTATTAGGGGGCAAAATTTTGTTAGTTGCCAATGTCTGAATTAGAAGTTAAGGGTTAGTTAGGAAACTCGCGACTCTCTAAGAAAAATGAAAATTACGGCTTCCTGATTCTACTATACTCTAATAACAAAGTTTCATTCAGAAATACAAATACTCGTCCTAAAAACTCTACATCCCTATTGCAGTGAGTTTTAAGATTCAGTAGTTAGAACCAATTGAAGTTTATCTTCCAAGAAAGCTATTTCTAAGTCTGTTAAGGCAGGAAAAAGCGGCCAGGTAATTACCCTATCAAAGGTTTGTTCTGACACTGGAAAACTTCTACCGTTATCTCCGAAATACTGTTGATAATAGCTGAATAAGTGAACCGGCTTAAAATGACGAGAACATTGTATGCCGTGCTGATAAAATTCTTGGTAATAATAATCAATTGGGTGCTGAAAGCGTTCTTTTTCTAAGTGTATGATAGCTAAATGATAGGCTGATTTACAATCTGGTGGCGGCTGGTATAGTGAAGCACCCTCTATGTTATCTATGATATTACTCAGTCGGTCGAATATATATTTTCGGCGTTGCCACGAGTTTTGTAATTTCTGAAGTTGTACTAACCCGATAGCAGACTGTATGTCAGTCAGGTTTGCTTTGTATCCCGGGGCTAAAATATCGTATTGTTTCCAGATGCTATTTTGATGTCTTTGAATTGGTTCGAGACTAAGTCCGTGATTTCTCCATATTCGTAGAGATGCTTCTAAGGTAATATGTTTGGAGATAATCATGCCGCCTTCTCCGGTAGTCATATTTTTATTTGGGTAAAAGCTGAATACGCCGCCGTCTCCCCACAGGCCAGCCGGTTTATTCAGAACCTCCATTTCTATGGCGTGGGCGCAATCTTCTATTAGCAACAGGTTATGTGCTTGGGCTATTTGACTTAGTTCCAGGATTCTATGGGTAAATCCGGCTACGTGAACCGTCAAGATAGCTCGTGTGCGGGGGGTTATACATTTCTGTACTTGGTCAAGGTCTAAATGCAATGTTCCAGGGGCAATATCTGCCAGCACCGGAACCAAACCGGCCTGAATAATCACATTAATGCTGGCTGCAAAAGTGTAGGGCGTAGTAATAACTTCACTACCCGAGGGAATATCTAAAGACTTTAACAGCACTAAGAGGCCGGAAGTACACGATGCTGCTGCTACTGCAACCGGTGCTTGACGATATTCTTTAAAAGCGGCTTCAAATGCGGCTGTTTTAGAGCCGGTTGTTAGCCAATTGCTCTGTAGCACTTCTGAAACGGCCAAAGATTCTTCTAAACCCAACAAAGGTCGGTGAAACGGAATCTTCATAGCACAACCTCTACATAAGTGCGTGAACAAATTCCCTGCAATGGCGGCTGTACCTTGCTTACTCGTATCCGAACGGACTTTATAGTAGAAAATCTTTGTAAAATATTGCTTCCAATTTCATTCGCTAAGGTTTCTAATAGTTTACGCGGTTTTGACATTGTAGCTTGAATTAAAGAATATATTTGAACATAATCAACGGTATCTTGCAAGGAATCGGTTTGGCTTGCCGGAATAACCGGAGCCGTTAAATAAACATCCACCACAAACTTTCCACCTAACGACCGTTCTTGGGGAAAATGCCCATGAAAACCATAAAATTCAGCACCCTCAATAGCAATAAGCCCATAGCCGGCAAACTGTTCTTCGACCATAGAATAAATGTATCTTGAAAAATTAACTTTATCTATAACGCACAAAAGTATAAAAAACTTACTAACTGATGTTACGCAGCATTAAGTAGTATTTTTAAGACTTGGTGTTAATAAATGCTGTAATTCTTCCTTTG
>JAIXKT010000065.1:3163-4318 GCA_026932145.1 Bacteroidia bacterium | reverse complement strand
CTGATTTTCGAGAAACGAGAACTTAGAAAACTACTTTTGCAAAAGAGCCTGACTTGAACGAACTGAAACTTTTGCTGAAAACCTAAACTTGATTAAGAACGCTGATTTGAAAAGCCAACTTGCTTTAGCGAAATAGCCAAATGCCTTAACGAAACACACACCTAACGGTTTGCGTTACCTGCGCTGGGGCGGGGACGGCGAAGCCGTCCAACCAGAAAAATGAAAAGGCGTAGAAAACCGCTTGGAATGTGCGCCGAATCCCCAGCGTCAGGTGCACGCTGTGTTGGGCAGGTTTTTGGGTTACAGACTCTTGGGCTTTTGAGCGAAATACCTATGAACATAAAAATTCAATAATGCAATTCCAGAAACTAGGAATATGACAAAGGCAGTGAATACTTCTGTGAAAATCCTTCCGGTGTCGAGAATATTTTTTACATGGAATTTTACTAAATAAGATTTTTCATCAAACTGAAACGATGGATTGATATATTGCAAATTGGGTTTTATCTCTAAAATGTATTCACCTTCCAAAAACCCCATTCCAGAAGGCGGAATATTGATTTTTCCATAATACCGATTATTCAAAGATGAATCTAGATTCACTGGTGAAATAGAAAAAGTCTTGTATGTGTAATCTGGCAAATAAAGTAAGACTTCAAACCCCTTATCGGGAACAGTGAAAACTTGTTTGGTGTCTATTGGCTTTCCCTCATTATTTATCACAGTGAATTCTATAACAATTGGTTCGGCAGAATAAATGGCAAATTCGTACTCTCCTTTGAATAATGGATGAGTTTCGTCTTGTGTTGGTTTCAAAACATTCGCGCTGATAATCTCTACAACGGAACTATTCGGCGATACTGTTTGCGGAGTAGAGGTATTTATAACAGTAGGAACGCTTGTTATGACTGCGCCTGCTGTTTGAGTAGCCGAAATAGCCAATTCCACTGGTCTCTCGGCGGAACGAATAGAAAAATAGCCAGTTACAACAATACCGAAGAAAGTAATTACGGATGCAGTAATTGTTGCCACAGATGGTGAAATACTATTCTTTCGCTTGGACATTGATATTACAAACCCTTTTTGCTTTTAGAAATACCTGCCCAACGGTTTGCGTTACCTGCGCTGGGGCGGGGACGGCGAAGCCGTCCAACC
>JAIXKT010000065.1:0-1781 GCA_026932145.1 Bacteroidia bacterium | reverse complement strand
AACGGTTTGCGTTACCTGCGCTGGGGCGGGGACGGCGAAGCCGTCCAACCAGAAAAATGCTCAGGCGTAAAAAACTGCTTGGGATGTACGCCGAGTCCCCAGCGTCAGGTGCACGCTGTGTTGGCACGCTTTTGACCTTAAGACTCTTTTGCCTTTTTACACAACCGCCGAATGTGGGTGAATAGACTCTAAAACCTTCGTTTCATGTTGTTGTGCAAAATACAAATCCCAGCGTAACTGTAAATTCATCCAGAAGTCAGCGGACATATCAAAGAATTTTGCCAAACGGAGAGCCGTGCTTGGGGTGATACCCCTACGCCCATTTACGATTTCATTGATGCGCTGATAAGGGACATGAATATTATCAGCCAAATCTCTTTGACTGATACCCATTGGATCTAAAAACTCTTCCAAAAGCATTTCGCCAGGATGAGTAGGTATGCGGTGGGTAGGAACACGAACCATAATTAACTCCTGCTTTTCTCGCTAGTGATAATCCACAATCTCAACTTGGTCGAGACCCAAATTTGTCCATACGAAACAAACACGATACTGGTTATTAATACGAATACTGTGTTGACCTTCTCTGTCACCTGATAAGGCTTCAAGTCTATTGTTTGGTGGGATTCTCAACTCGTGAAGGGCAGAGATAGAATCTAACTGGTCTAACTTTCGACTGGCAATTTTCCAAATAGAGGACGGGCAGATTTTTCTCGCCGCTTTGGTATTTTCACCATTGAAAATATCTTCCGTGCCTGTATCTTTGAACGACCTTATCATGCCGCTATAATAGCATGATATTCATGCTATTTCAAGCCCCAATGTTTTGCAAGGGTCGTGCCAACGGTTTGCGTTACCTGCGCTGGGGCGGGGACGGCGAAGCCGTCCAACCAGAAAAATGCTAAGGCGCAGGAAACTGTTTGGGATGCGCGCCGAGTCCCCAGCGTCAGGTGCACGCTTTGTTCGGCGGCGTTGCTGATTTCTCACGGCAACTTTATAACTGTCAGATTATCATATATTACTTCGATTTGGTCATTATCTCCGTAAATGTAAACGCTTAAAAAATCATCATTTTTCATAATTAATATACCAGTTTCTATTTCAATCCAATCACCAGTACCCTGAACACTTATTGACACATTGTTTTCGTATTGCTTTCCAGAATCGCCTATTACATCGCCTAAAAATGTTCTGCAAAAAAAACCGATAGGGGCTTTGCATTGCACTCTAACTTTATAAACTTCGCCAGTTTTTGCTTGCTGAGGTAAAACTGTTGCGATATAGAAATTTTCTTTGTCATCTAATTTTTTTATCGCCACACCCTTTCCAGTTTTATTGGTTTCAACGATTCTTGCGATGCTAGGATTGGCAATATTGAAATCTGACAAGTTGCCATTTTCAAAATCTTTAAGAAAAACAATTTCATAATTTGGCGTAGGTATAGGTGGATTTGTGGATGTGGGAATTGTTGAAATATTCGGTGATGTAGGCAAAACTTGGGTTTCTGTAAACACAGAAATTGGAGTGGAAGAATCATTTGTGTTGGGCGAAAAAAAAGGATGCCCAGTGACTTGTTGATACAGATTGTCGCCAAAAATAAAAACGGCAATAGCAAGAATTAGGCTAATAACCGCAATCAATTTTGAAGAACCCGCCTTGTTTTCATCTTCGCTCATGAGGTTACTCCCTGTTCAAAGATTATGACTTTTCTTTCAACCAGCCGCCGAACGGCTTGCGTTACCTGCGCTGGGGCGGGGACGGCGAAGCCGTCCAACCAGAAA
>JAIXKT010000064.1 GCA_026932145.1 Bacteroidia bacterium | reverse complement strand
TATTAACACCAAGTCTTAAAAATACTACTTAATATTGCGTAACATCAGTTAATAAATTATATTGCTATAAACTAAAAAAATCTGCATGCCTTCCCCTAAAAAAAAGCCAGTTTCCTATACAGAAATAATTACTCCTAAAAACTTACTGATGAGCATTGTGGGGCTATCAGTTTATTTTTTAGGAATATATATTTTTGGAAAAATAGCCCCGCCGGATTTAGCTCATTATGATTTATATGAGTTACTTTTTGCACTCATAAGCGGAGGAATCGCTTTTAGCTTGATATATTATAAATTGAAAAAATAAATGCAAATAGATATTTTGACTTGCCAGCCGGATGTTTTTTCAAGCCCTCTGGAAACCTGTATTTTGAAGCGTGCACAACAAAAAAAATTAGTAACTATCAATATTCATAATCTGCGAGATTTTTCTGCCGATAAACACCGAAAAACAGACGATTATCCCTACGGAGGAGGTTCCGGAATGGTTATGATGGCACAACCTTTTGCAGACTGCATTGAACAGTTACAAGAAAAACAGCAATATGACGAAATCATTTTTCTAACTCCTGATGGTGAGCTATTTACACAAACTATTGCAAATGAATTATCTCTAAAACCGGCTTTGATGATCTTAGCAGGCCGCTATAAAGGTATAGACCAACGAATTCGGGATAATTATGTAACCCGTGAAATTTCTATTGGAGATTATGTCCTTTCTGGAGGTGAACTTCCGGCAATAGTAGTCATAGATACCCTTGTAAGGCTTCTGCCCGGAGCCTTAGGAGATGAAGTCTCGGCATTAAGTGATTCATTTCAAACAAACTTATTAGACCCTCCACATTACACCCGCCCGGAAAATTTTAGAGGCTGGAAAGTTCCACCAGTCTTGTTAAGTGGTAATACCGCCAAAATTGAAGCATGGAGAG
This sequence comes from Bacteroidia bacterium, assembly GCA_026932145.1. Classification (NCBI taxonomy): domain Bacteria; kingdom Pseudomonadati; phylum Bacteroidota; class Bacteroidia; species Bacteroidia bacterium. Next base: position 13,782 of record JAIXKT010000064.1, on the reverse strand, counting down.
ATACCCAAGCACTCGAAAAAACACAAAAAAGAAGACCTGACTTACTCAAAAAAGAAGAAAATTGAAAGTTTAACAGCCAATCCAAACACCTTTATACCCACAAATACCGCTCTACAATCAAAAAACGAAACGTTTAGCATAAAAAACACAAAAAACAACCGTTTTACTTCATTTTTTTGCAACTTTGCTTCCTATGAAATTGCAAATTCGGGATGAAACCAAAGTCGGTTTATTAGCCGCTTTTACCATTGCCCTTTTGATTATTGGCCTTAACTACCTAAAAGGATACTCTCTATTTGAACGTAAGTTTATGCTAAATGCTTGGTATCAAAATATTGACGGATTGCGTGTGGGAGACCAAGTATTGCTAAATGGCTTACAAGTAGGGCAAATTCGAACCATTGAACTCAACGAAGAAGCCGGAAAAATCCAAGTATCTTTTGACGTAAAACACGGAATTAAAGTTCCCGCTGACTCAAAAGCTATGATATACTCTACCGACTTTTTGGGAACAAAAGCGATGCAAATTTTACTCGGAAAATCTACCACCTATTTAGACCACAAAGATAGAATCACCGATAGCGTCCAAATCGGCCTCATAGACCGATTTAGTAATGAACTTTTACCCGTCAAAACCAAAGCCGAATCACTAATAGTCGAAGCTACAAAAGTATTAGAAAGTTTTAGAGGAATAGTAAACGAACAAGAACGCTATCAACTGAAATCAATCATCGCTAATTTACAACTGATTACCGGAAACGTTGCCAAATCTACCGGAGGCCTCAATAACACCATGAAAAAAGTTGATGACATGACAAAATCTGCCGCCTCTATCTTAAACAATTTTGAAAAAAATAATGAGATGATTACCAAAATCATGACCAATACCGGTAAACTAACAGATTCATTAGCAGCTTCTTCCGGCGAAATACAATCTACAATCCGAAATGCAAACGCTTCCCTAAAACAGTTTACCCAAATAGCAGAAAAAATCAACAACGGGCAAGGAACTATCGGTATGTTGCTAAATAACGACAGCTTGTATAAAAACCTCAACAGTTCAGCAAAAAGTTTAGATGACTTATTGATAGACCTACGGGAACATCCCAGCCGGTTTGTACACTTTTCCTTATTTGGAAAAAAAGACAAAACTTCTGCTAAAGAAAAAAAACGATAATGACTGAATGGGCTGTTTGGGATTGTGTTCAAGAACTTGATTGGCAAAAGATAGCTATTGATGTTTTTAAAAATTTTGCCGGATATAGACCCATTTGGCTGCTTTCAGGCGACCTTGGAGCCGGCAAAACATCTTTTGCAAAGGCACTCGGCCATTGGATAATCCCGGAAGCTACTATCCAAAGCCCCACTTTCAGCTTAATTCAGGAATACCAAAACAATCAAATACACTTTTACCATGCTGACCTGTATCGCCTGAACAAAGTAGAGGACATCTATGAACTCGGCCTCATTGAACTTATGGACTCCGGAAAACTACTTTTAATAGAATGGCCGGAAATAATATTACCCATCGTTCCGGCATCAGCAGCAATATGGTTAAAATTTTCCTATACAGGAGACCCCACGACAAGGCTTTGCACTCTTTACCTACCAAATGAAGCCAATTTTGGCCAAAATCACCTAAATCTCTAATCACCAAATTCAAATTATGAACACACGTTATACCGTTACGGCAGCATTACCTTATGCAAACGGTCCTTTACATATTGGCCACCTATCCGGTGTTTATATTCCCGCCGATATTTATGTGCGCTTCTTACGCTCAAACGAACAAGATGTGCTCTTCATCTGCGGCTCTGACGAGCACGGCGTAGCAATAACAATCAAAGCAAAACAGCAAGGAACAACGCCCCAAGAACTCGTAAACCACTATCACGAAATCCTGAAAAAAACATTCCAAGATTTTGACATCTCGGTAAATATTTACCACCGCACATCAGATAAAATCCACCACGAAACAGCCCAAGCGTTTTTTCAAAAATTTTATAATGAAGGTAAACTCGATGTACAAACTTCTTTACAGTATTATGATGAGCAAGAACAGATTTTTTTGGCAGATAGATACATAATTGGTACTTGCCCCAGATGCCAAAACACGAATGCCTACGGCGACCAATGTGAGCAATGCGGCTCTACACTCGCTTCCAACGATTTGATAAACCCACGCTCAGCCCTCAGCGGCATAACTCCTGTGCTAAAAGAAACAAAACACTGGTTCTTACCCTTAGACCATTACCAAAAATTCATGGAAGAATGGATTCTAAATCAGCATCAAGATTGGAAGCCAAATGTTTATGGCCAATGTAAATCATGGTTATCAGAGGGTTTAAAAGCCAGAGCTATCACCAGAGATATGGACTGGGGAATAAAACCAGCTGTCCCAGATTCCGAAGGAAAAGTCCTCTATGTTTGGTTTGATGCCCCCATCGGTTACATATCTGCCACAAAGGCTTGGGCTTTGCAGCAAGGAAAACCAGAAGAATGGAAAAAATATTGGCTCAAAAACCAACCCGAAGGGGAAAGTAAGCTCATTCACTTTATCGGAAAAGACAACATCGTCTTTCATTGCATAATATTCCCGATAATTTTACTTGGCCACGGAGAATATATTTTACCCGAAAACGTTCCGGCAAATGAATTTTTAAACTTAGAAGGGCAAAAAATCAGCACATCAAGAAATTGGGCAGTTTGGGCACATGAGTTTTATGAACAATTTCCTGAAAAAACAGACGTTATGCGTTATGTATTAACAGCAATTATGCCGGAAACCAAAGACAGCGACTTTACTTGGCAAGATTTTCAAGCCCGAAACAACAATGAACTTGTAGGCATTTTGGGGAATTTTATCAACCGAGTAATGGTCATAACCCACAGAAACTTTAACGGACAAGTTCCCGATGCACCCTTGAACGAAAGCCTTCTGGCGGTTATCCAAAACAAAGAAGCAGAATTAACCCAATCTATGCAGGAATACCGCTTTCGAGAAGCCCTCCAAGCAATGATGGCCATAGCACGGGAAGGAAACCGCTATTTAACCGAAACAGAACCCTGGAAACTACTCAAAACAAAGCCTGCCGAAGCCGCCAAAGTTATCCGCACTTGCTTAGAAATAACCGCCAGACTAACAATTGTTATGGAACCCTTTTTGCCCAAAACAGCTAACACCTTGACCCAAATGCTCGCTATCCCCAAACCAATGAACTGGAAAAACCTCCAAGACCTTATTTTGCTAAAACCCGAAACCACACTTAACCCCGCAAAGTTATTATTTGAGAAAATTGAAGATTCCGTTATCCTCGAACAAGAGCAATATTTAAAAAAGAAGCTGGAAAAACCCCTACCTCCGGTTCATCCTCCCGTAGAAAACAGCATTCCTATTGAATATTTTCAGCAAATTGACCTTCGAGTAGGGCAAATTATCGCCGCAGAACGTATCCCCAAGGCAACAAAACTGCTCAAATTAACAGTTGATATTGGGTACGAAAAACGCACAATCGTTTCCGGAATAGCCGAACATTACGCCCCAGAATCCCTAATTAACCAAAAAGTAGCCGTAGTCGCCAATTTAGTACCCAAAAATATTCGAGGTATAGAATCAAAAGGCATGATATTAATGGCAGAAAATCCAAACGGACAATTGTTTTTGGTTTCCCCCGAAGCAATACAGGGAAGTATTATTCGTTAATTTTTCTATTTTGGAAATATTATCCGTAAATTTGCACACGTAAATATCATAAGCTATGGGAAAAATTAAAAGAGCTATCTTATGTGTTGATGATGAAAAGATAGTATTAGACAGTTTACAAGAGCAACTGTATCAGGTCTATGGGGATAGTTTTCAGTATGAAATTGCTGAAAGTGTGGAAGAAGCCTGGGAAGTTATTGATGACTTGATTGCTGATGGTTTTGATATGGTGTTAGTTATCTCAGATTGGCTCATGCCTCGTGTCAAGGGAGATACTTTTTTGGTGGACGTTCATAGCAAATATCCTGAAACCGTAACCATTATGCTTACCGGTCAAGCAGATTCCGATGCAGTCCAAAATGCAATGGATAACGCTAACCTATATGCATACATCCGAAAACCTTGGAGAGAAAATGATTTAATTCAACAAGTAAATATCGCTTTTAAAAAATTAGGCATAGATTTGTAAGTTAGATTGCATGAAGAAACCCACGATATTGTGTGTTGATGATGAAAAAATCATCTTAGATAGTTTAGAAGAACAAATTAACTATAGGCTTGGCAGAGAGTTTGAGATTTTATTAGCCGAAGGAGGCGAAGAAGGCTTAGAAGTAATCAATGAACTGAATGAAGAAGGCAAAGACTTAGCCGTAGTAGTTTCAGACCAATTGATGCCGGGGATGAAAGGGGACGAATTTTTGATTCGGGTTCATAATATGCACCCGGAAACGCTCAAAATTCTCTTAACCGGTCAGGCCAGCATTGATGCAGTACGAAACGCCATTAACAATGCCCACTTATACCGGTATGTTATCAAACCTTGGGAGGAAAACGACCTGATGCTCACAATTGAAGAAGCCGGCAGAAGCTATCTACAATATCTACAATTGATAGAGCATAATCGTCTTTTACGTGCATTAAATAAATCATCACAAGAGATTTCCGGTGAAATAGATATAAAGCGTCTGATTAACCGCTTTATGCAAAACGTTATGGAAAACGCCGGTGCAGAAAAAGGTTTTCTGCTGATGGAGCGTGACGGCGTTCTTGCTATAGAAGCTATCGCCGCAGCAACCCAACAAACAGCCAAAGACCTACAATCCAAATTTGCAAACGAATCAAATTCTTTTACCAGCCATGTCCTTGAAATTATCACAAAAACGATTGAAAATGATGAATTTCCAAACCATCGTTTCGTAACCCCTATATCCAGAAAAGGAAAAAGTCTTGGGTACTTATTCTTAGAAAATAATAGCTCCCACAGCGCATTCAGCTATAATCAACGAGAAGTACTTCAAATGCTGGCTTCCCAAGCTGCTATTTCCATAGAAAATGCAAATCTATATGCCAGAGTCCAAGAAAAAACAGCCGAACTCCAAGAAGAAAAAGAAAAAGTAGAAAAAATAAATTCTCTCTTAAATGATAAAAATAAGGATATTTTAGATAGTATCCGCTATGCTAAACGCATACAGGAATCAATCATGCCGGAAAAAGACCTTCTGACATATTATTTTCCTGAATCATTCATTTTGTATAAACCCAAAGATATTGTTTCAGGAGATTTCTATTGGTTTACCACCCGAAACGATAAACTCTTTATTGCAGCAGTAGATTGCACCGGACACGGAGTCCCCGGCGCTTTTATGTCCGTTATTGGAAGTAATATACTAGGGCAGGTAGTAAATGAATATAACATTGCTGACACAGAGGCAATTTTAGATATGATGAACTTCCGCGTGAGTACTACTTTAAAACAAGGCGCTGAAGGGTCAGAATCTAATGACGGAATGGATATAGCTCTGTGTATCATAGATATAGAAAATAAACAAATCCAGTTTTCCGGTGCTAATCGCTCAATGTACATTTTGCGTAACGGAGACTTAGTGGAATACAAATCGGATAAATTTCCCATTGGAGGCCGCCTTTTCCAAAATAGAGAACGTTCTTACTCCAAGCACCTTGTTGATATACAACCCGGAGACATTCTCTATATCTTTACAGACGGAATCACAGACCAATTTGGTTTAGTAGGCGACCAAGAAAAAAAATATACCTTTCGTCGCTTGCAGTTACTCTTAACGGGATTGCAAGAAACCCCGCTTACAGAACAAGCAAAAGTTATTGATAAAGAAATAGAACATTGGCGCGGCAGCGTTGAACAAACAGATGATATTTTAATTATTGGCATTAAATTCTAATGGCACAGTTACCTTTTAGTGAATACGGGTCGGGTGAAAACATCTTGGTGTTATTACACGGTTATGGAGCAGATAGAAACCTATTTCGCCCACTTATTCCCCGTTTAGAAAAACAATTTCGCATAATAACCCTGGACTTACGCGGGCACGGTGAAGCGGTAAATATTCGTAAACCCTTTCATTTTGACCAATTCGCCGCCGATGTTATTGAAACCTTAGACAATCTAAACATCCAGCAGTTTAACCTAATGGGCTATTCTATGGGAGGATTTATTTCCCAAATAATAGTTCGAAATTACCCACAAAGAGTTTTGAAATTAGTGTTGGGTTGTACCAGTGCTTACAAGAACGACTCTTTTTACGAGCGTACTATTGAAAAACGGGGGCTGCCAATTCTGCTTAGTTTAATAGGGGTTAAAAATTTTGCAAAATTAGTTTTTCCCGGTGCTGCCGGCGGAAAACCCTTAGACCCAGAATCATTAAAACAATTTAAATCCACATTGGCAAAAAACGACCCAGAAAATATTATCGAAATAGGGGCAGAAATCTTTAAATTTGACAACCGACCTTGTTTAAAACAAATTCAAATACCCACCCTTGTTTTAGGAGCCAAGAAAGATTTTATAGTCCCGTTTCGGCACAGCCAGTTATTAGCAGATAATATTTCAAACGCAAGATTGCACGTATTTCAAGATGCCGGACATGGAGCCATCTTTACCCACCGAACTGAAATGGCAGAAGCTATACAAGCCTTTTTCAAATAATATCGGCTTCATTCTTTCACAATACTTCGATAAACAACTGTAAATTACAACTTTTGCGGAGCTGAGAGTCAGAAAGCCTAATGCAGAAAGCAGGAATTTTGGCTGTTTTGAGAGAGAAAATTATCACGTCTGTAAATACCTAACTTAGGAGATAGCGCAGGCGTAAATAACTTACTACGAGCCAAAAACTGAATATTTGTCAGGAGGCCTACCTACTTTTCCAAGAAAACAGAAAACCATAATGCTATGGTTGCAATAATGATTGACCAACGAAACTATAGCGTTTATACTTTCTAAGCCACAATCTGGGTATTAGCATACGTTTTTTTAGATTTTAGAAAAAAGTATTGGTTTTTTGAACAAAAACTAAGAACTTTGCAGCCCACTATAAAATAATGAATTTATGGCACGAGTTTGTCAATTAACCGGTAAAAGGCCTGTGTCAGGTAATAACGTTTCTTATGCGAATAACCGCACTAAACGTAAATTTTATCCCAATCTACAGACAAAACGTTTTTACGTACCGGAAGAAAATGCTTGGATTGTACTTAAGGTATCTACTCAAGCAATCAGAACTATCAATAAAAAAGGTATTTTACAAGCACTAAAAGATGCCGAAAAAAAACGCGGAATTTATTTTGTTTTTTGAAAACCGCATAAAAGGCTAATTTTAAACCTTGACAAGCCTCATTTGAGGCTATGTTTCTAATAACAATCTGTGGCACATACAAAATTCCCGAAATTATCGGACTATATCTTGTACCAAGATGAGTATGTGCTTATTTTGAATAAGCCAGCCGGAGTTCCCAGCTTAAAAGACAGAAATGAGCCGGAGCAAACGGACTTATTAGCACTTATCCGAAAAACATATCCAGAAGCACAACTCTGCCACCGCTTAGACAAAGCCACCTCAGGTGTCATAATAGCTGCTCTTAATCAAGATGTTTATCGAGCAATAGCATTACAGTTTCAGGAACGAAAAATCACTAAGTATTACTACACCCTCATTGCCGGTAGGCACTTGTTTGACCGGGTGCAGGTAGAAGCCGCTATTTCCATACAAAGAAACGGATTGGTTAGAATAGATATAAACAGAGGAAAAGAAGCTACAACAATCTTTGATAGCGTTGAATTTTTCAATGACTATACATTGGTTCGCTGTGAACCCATTACGGGCAAACAACACCAAATCAGAATCCATTTAGCTTATTTGCAGTGCCCCATAATCGGAGATACCGATTATGGCGGCGTAGATATTTTTCTATCTAAACTCAAAAAGCGATATCATTTAGATAGAAACTTGGAAAAAGAACATCCTATCAACCACCATTTTTTGCTCCACGCCGGCTCTATAACATTTGAACATCCTGTAAAGCAGGAACTAATGACCTGCGAAGCCCCATTTCCCAAACATTTTGACGCTGTTTTGAAGGTTCTACGAAAATACAACCCTTTGCCCGCCTCTCACCACCCACAAACTACACAAAAACAATAATTGTTGTAGTTCATCCGTTTATTTCAATAAGTATTATTTTTTTATACAAATAATATCTTAAGTTTGGCCTACTATTTGAGCGTAACTTAGTTATTTTTTCAAACAGACATTTCGTCATCTTTTAAAGGATTTATGCATATACCTTCTGACATTTGGTTAGATTCTCAGGAAGATAACAATAACTTTAGCTTTCCACCTACTGCAGAAAGCCCAGAAAAATTGGATAAAGAAAACCTACCCAAATCTTTACCGGTACTTCCTCTGCGTAATATGGTACTTTTTCCGGGTCTATTCATGCCCATTACCGTAAGTAGGGAACGGTCTATCCAGCTTGTTAAAAAAGTCTATGACACCAAAGACCACCTGATGTGTGTAGTAACCCAAAAAGATAGCGATGAAGAACATCCCGGTTTTGATGATGTTTACAAAGTTGGAACCGTAGCCCGTATCTTGAAATTGATACGGATGCCCGAAGGAAGTGTTACCATCATTATACAAGGCACTACACGTGTTAAAATTGAATCCTTTTTGGAAGAAACCCCTTATTTTATCGCAGAGATAAGCCTTTTTCCGGATACCGAAGCGGTTCATGATAAGTCTAAGGCTATGTTTCGCACCATTAAGCAATTAGCAAACGATGTAATAGACCTTTCTCCCAACATTCCCAAAGAAGCTCATTTAGCTATTAATAACATTCGCTATCTAAATTTCTTAATTCACTTTGTAGCCTCTAACCTTCCCGTTGATGTTAGTATAAAACAGGAACTCCTTGAAATAGAAGATATTATGCGAAAAGGGGCGGCTGTTATTTCACATTTACAGCAAGAGATACAGCTACTTCAGCTAAGTGAAGAAATCAACTCTCGGGTTCGTAATGACTTAGAAAAGCAGCAACGAGATTATTATTTGCGTCAGCAAATACGAGTAATTCAGGATGAATTAGGAGATGAAAGCGAAATCGGTGATATTGAACGACTTAAAAAGCGTGCTGCTTCCAAAAAATGGTCATTAGAAGCCCAAGCAGCCTTTGAACGCCATATCGGTAAATTAGCCAGAATGAACCCCGGAATGCCGGAATATACTGTCTCTACCAATATTATTGAGTGGATGCTCGATTTGCCTTGGCAGCAATATACCAAAGACCGCATTGACCTTGAGAAAGCACAAAAAATATTAGATAAAGACCATTTTGGTTTAGAACAAGTAAAAAAACGTATTTTAGAGCATTTAGCCGTTATGAAACTGAAAGGGGACGACAGCAGAGCTTCTATTTTATGTTTATACGGACCTCCGGGGGTTGGAAAAACATCCTTAGGAAAGTCAATCGCAAAATCACTTAACCGGAAATTTGTGCGTATGTCGTTAGGAGGCGTTCGAGATGAAGCCGAAATTCGTGGCCATAGAAGCACCTACATAGGCGCAATGCCCGGCAGAATCCTACAAGGACTCAAAAAAGCAAAATCCGGAAACCCCGTATTTTTACTCGACGAAATTGACAAAGTAGGAAACGACTTCCGCGGAGACCCCGCCTCTGCTCTCCTCGAAGTACTTGACCCTGAACAAAATAACTCCTTCAACGACCACTTCCTTGAAGTAGATTATGACCTCTCCAAAGTAATGTTTATCTGCACCGCAAACTCCTTAGAGACAATTCACCCGGCCCTTCGGGATAGAATGGAAATCATTGAAATAAACGGCTACTCCTTAGAAGAAAAAGTTGAAATAGCCAAAAAACACCTTATTCCAAGCATTCGGGCAGAACATGGCCTCAAAGAAAAACAAGCCAGAATAGACATAAAAGCTATCCGATGGCTTATTGAACACTATACACGTGAATCCGGTGTACGAATGCTGAAACAACAAATCTCCGGAATCTTTAGAGGTATCGCAACCCGAATTGTGAAAGATGAAACCGCCGAAATCCGCGTAACGGAATCAATGGTAGAAACTTTCTTAGGAATCCCTAAATTCGATAAAGAACACAGCGAAGAATTGATATTGCCCGGTGTGAGCGTAGGCTTAGCATGGACACCAACCGGCGGCGATATTCTTTTCATCGAATCTACCTTAATCAAAGGAAACGGAAAGCTGAATATTACCGGCCAACTCGGTGATGTTATGAAAGAATCTGCTACCATAGCATTAACATTTTTAAAAGCGAATGCCGACCTTTTGAAAATATCCAATAAAGTCTTTGACCATTGGGACTTGCATTTACATGTTCCGGCAGGTGCTATTCCCAAAGACGGCCCCTCCGCCGGTATTGCAATGCTTTCTGCTTTTGCTTCTTTATTTACCCAACGGCTTGTGCGCTCTAATCTCGCCATGAGTGGAGAAATTACCCTGCGCGGTAAAGTTTTGCCGGTAGGCGGAATCAAAGAAAAATTGTTAGCAGCCGTAAGAGCGAATATCCGAGAAGTTATTTTATGCCACGAAAATAGAAAAGATGTATCTGAAATAAACCCGGAATACTTACAAGGGCTTAATGTTCACTACGTTAATACAATGCTGGAAGTATTCGATCTCGCTTTGGAAAAATCAGAAGTTAAGCAACCCCGCATTCTACTTCCCAATGAAATTTCTCCCGAAATGCTTACTAATCCTGCTGCCCGCGCTTAATTATTAGTATCTACATGAAATCCAGAGTATTTTTTGTTGGATGCACTATATTAGCTACTTTGTATATTTTTTCCGGATGTAAATCCGGAAAAAATATACAAAAAAAATCTTCCTATTCCCAAAAACAACCTTTCAATAAAAATGAATTGGTTCATAACAATGTCATTTACAAAACCTTTCTAATAAAAGGTAAGGCCGAATATTCTGATGAAAAAACGAAACAGCAGTTTCAGTACAAAATTCAAGGTTATCGGGATAGCTTGCTGTGGGCATCTCTGACCGTGATGGGCTTTGAAGGTATGCGAATGAAAATCAGCCAAGATTCTATCTGGATACTTAACCGCTTAAAAAAGCAGGTAATGGTAGGCTCATACCAAGATATTGAAAAATTGGGAGGCTTGCCGGTAAAGTTAGATTGGGCGCAAGAGTTATTGGTTGGAAACACTCCTGATTTTGTATTAGATGCTACCTTTGAACAAAATTCAAATAAAGCTGTTTGGAAAGAAGGATCAAATGAATTTATTTTGATTTTAGACCCTAATAATCAAAAACTTGTGAGTTTAACCAATAAGCAACCTAAGAGAACTACGTCTATCAGTTATGCACAATTTTCCGAGGTAATCCCGATACTTCCAGCGTCTATGCTGCTTAAAACTGCCGGTAAGTCTGAGCAAAACGTAGCCTTACATCACCAAAAAGTAGAGTTTGATGTTGCTGGCGGGTTGAACTGTAGTTTTAACGTTCCTCATGACTATATATATGTACCTATTCAATGAAACGTCTGTTGTTAGTAATTGGTGGAGCTACGGCCTGCGGAAAATCGCAGGTAGCTTTGTCTATTGCTAAAAAATTAAATACTGCTGTTATTTCCGCAGATTCCAGACAAGTTTATCGTGATTTGGATATTGGAACGGCAAAATTAATGCCGGCAGACCGGCAGGGAGTTCCGCATTATCTGATTGATTGTTGTGATCTACATGAGAGCTATAATGCCGGAAAATTTACCAAAGATGCACTTGAGATTTTATCACAACTATTTCTAAATCATCAGGTTGTGGTACTTTGCGGTGGGACGGGACTTTTTATACAGGGAGTTATTTCCGGTTTTGCCCAGATACCGGAAGTTTCGCCTACTATTCGTGAACAGCTAAATACCGAATTAACTAAGTTCGGCCTGCCTCGATTGGTTCAAGAGTTAGCGCAGGTAGATCCCAAAACGGCTCAAAATATTGACTGTCATAACCCGCATAGAGTTTTACGTGCCTTAGAGGTTTTTAGAGCTACCGGTAAACCACTCAGCTATTTTCATAATCAGCAACCTACTTTGAGAGATTTTGATGTACTTTATTGCGTGCTTTCGTTAGAAAAAAACGTTTTACACGCACGTATAGAAGCACGTACTCGAGATATGCTTTTTAGAGGCTTAGCTCAAGAAACCCAAAATATATTGCAAAAATATCCATTCTCTGAAATACAGGCATTACAAACCGTTGGTTATCAGGAATGTATTTCTTATTTACACGGGAAAATCACAGCACGAGAACTCCCTGAGCAGATTATTCTGCGAACGAAACAATATGCTAAGCGGCAAATCACTTGGTTCAACAAAGTACCTGATGCTCACCGAATATCTGCCGAAGATCCGGAATTTGCTACTCAACAGATAATGGATTTATTGGAAAAGCAATTGGCAATACTTAATTCAACACCGCCACGGTAGTACGTCTATTCTTTTTTCGCCCTTCTGGGGTAGCGTTATCTGCAATGGGTTTCGTTTCTCCGTACCCTTTGGCAACCAATCTGCTTGCATTAATTCCCTTTTGTATCAGATAATTTTTGACTGCGTCTGCTCTGGCTTGGGATAGTTTTAGGTTTGCTGCATCATCTCCTTGGTCGTCTGTGTGGCCGGCAATTTCTATACGGACGCTTGTGTCTATGTCTAAAAATGCTATTAACTCTTTCAATTCAGGATATGATTCGGGTTTAATTGCGGCAGAATTTACATCAAAGTATAGATTATCTAAGGTAAATTCCTGCGGAGGTCTGTATTTAAGTGTTAAATCGCTTTCAAAAGCTCCGTCTTCTATGGGAACTTCCACCAAAACGGATTGTTCTGAGTGGTGGTGTGTGAAATACGTTACTTTGTAGGTGTCTCCTTCCGGAACTAATAGATGCCATTTGCCGGCTGCGTCTGTTTTAGCAGTAGCTTTAAACGTTGTTTTTTGACCCTTAACTTCAAGACGTTCGTTGGGTAGCGGTTTTCCCTTTAAGTCCGTTAATAGAATTTTAAGAAGCGTTTTTTCTTCAGTGGCTTCTAATGCTTGAGCAGAACTATCAATTTTAACAAAAAAAACTAATAATGCTGCTATCCAATACCCTAAAAAAATACGATTTAGCATACTCTTAAAACAAAATAGACGCACGAAAACTGTGCCAAAACAACAAACTTTATATTACGTCAAAGATAACCAAAAGAGCGTAAATAAAGCCCGGAAAAAACAATAAGAACCAGAGGATTAGGCTTATCCAAAAATTTGTTGTTATTGAATTTTCATACACAAGCACACCTATAAACGGTAAAAATATGGAAATAAGTACACAAACGCCTTTGCTTGCTCCTGATCCGGCTGTCTTTCTAAATACCCTCAATTGTTCGCGCATTTTTTGCACCATTTCTTTACGTTCTTGTTTCCGAACCTTAGAAGATTTTTGGGGTGATGCGGTATTTTTCTGAGGACCTGAATTATTTATAACCGCTTGATTATTAGTAGAAGCAGCCAAAATATTCAAGTTTGCTACAAACCAAATTAAAAGTATGCTTAACACACATTTCATAATTTTCTCCATAAAAAAAGATTACTAAGTTCACAAACATACAGAAATTTAGATTTTACTAAGAGGTTGTTTAAAAATGGTGTAAAAATTGTTAACGTATTTAATATCACATGGTTAAATAAATATTTATTCGTATATTGCTGATTATTAATCAGATAATTAAGCAAG
>JAIXKT010000063.1 GCA_026932145.1 Bacteroidia bacterium | reverse complement strand
TTTTCAAATGCCCCACCATCGCCAATACGTAATCCGTTATCGGTCAGTGTAAAAAGACAGCCAACCCACAAATGGCACATTTGGTTTTTGCCGACACACGAGCCAACCCAAAAAACCAAAAGAGCCATTTTTTGCCAACGCACCGCAGGACGACTAAAAGGAAATTGATTACTTTTTATCTTGCAAAATGAGATACAAATAAAAATAAAATCTATCTTTGCGACTTGAATCATTTGAACAAATGAACAGAATAAAAGAAGTGCTGGACGAAAAAGGAATTAAGCAAACTTGGCTTGCCGAACAATTGGGCAAAAGCTACAATATGGTTAATGCTTACGTGCAAAACAGACAACAACCACGAATTGAAGTGCTTTACGACATTGCCAAAATTCTTGATGTAAACGTAAAGGAACTATTGATTGATAGCGATATTAAAAAGGACAAATAATGAGTAAGGAACAAAAAATAACCAACGACATAAAAGTGCCGAACAAGGATTTGGAAGCATTGAGAATGAATTTTCCGCATTGCTTTGACAAAGACGGAAATTTTCAATTGGAAAAATTCAAAAACAACTTGACTGAAAATGAAATCAATTTTTCTACTGAAAGTTACGGTTTAGACTGGCTTGGAAAATCTTACGCAAGACTTTTGGCAAGCGACCCAGCTACAACTTTACTCAAAGCAGATGAAACGCACAACGCCAAACCTGAAAACGCAAACTCTCAAAATCTGCTCATAAAAGGCGACAATTTGGAAGTGCTTAAACACCTTGCCAATGCCTACTACGAACAAGTAAAAATGATTTACATAGACCCGCCTTACAACACAGGTAGTGACGGGTTTACTTATCAAGACGACAGAAAATTTACTGTAAAAGAACTGCAACAACTTATTGGAGTTGACGAAGAAAAGGCAAAACGGATTTTAGATTTTACTCAACAAAAAAGTAACAGTCATTCGGCTTGGCTTACATTTATGTATCCACGCTTATACATTGCAAAACAACTACTAAAAGATGATGGGGTAATTTTTATTTCCATTGATGATAGTGAAGCTGCTACTTTAAAAATGTTATTAGATAATGAAATTTTTGGAGAAGAGAATTTCAGGGGCATTATAATTAGAGCTACAGGAACAACAACTGGACAAGAAGCCCTCAAAATTGGTAGTTCATACGATTCTTGTTTGTGCTACTCTAAAACACCTAAATTTCAATTAAAGGGTATTCCATTAAAAGGGAAAGACCTTAACAGGTTCAACAATGATGATAATGATGGAAAAGGCAAGTATGCACTTTTACAGTTAAGAAAAACTGGAAATGCAGACAGAAAAGAAGACAGGGAAGGAATGTTTTTTCCAATAATCGCTCCTGATGGAAGCCAAGTATTTCCAATTGGTCCAACTGATTATTTAAGTCGATGGAGAACTGGCAAAGATAAATTTCAAAAGTTTTTGGATGAAGGATTAATTGTTTGGAAAGAAAACGGAGAAGATATTGAAGAGTTTGAAGATGAAGAAGATGAAATTGAAGAAGATGAAATTACAGATTACTCTACTGTTACTAATGAGAATGTAGATATTTCAAAATTCAAGTCTAAATGGAAACCCTACGTTAAATATTATTTATCAGAAAGGACAAAACAAGTATCTAACCTTTGGACTGATATTGATGGAAATAAGAAAGGCAGTATTGAACTAAAGCAACTGTTCGACAAAAAGAAATTATTTGAGAATCCAAAACCAACAGATTTCTTAAAGCGATTAGTTACGATTAGTTGCAATTCTGATGAAATAATACTTGATTTTTTTGCAGGCTCTGGAACTACTGCTGATGCAGTCGTTAATATGAATATAGACGACTTAGTTAAACGGAAATTTATCCTAGTTCAAATTCCAGAACTAATTGACCCGAAGAAGAGCAAAACAACATACAATTATGTCAAGAACGACTTAGGTGTTGAAGAGCCAACAATTTTTGACGTAACAAAAGAACGAATCATTCGAGCCGCAAAAAAGGTAAAGGGTAATTCTAATAATAAAATTGCAGAACGAGAAAAAGATATTAAAGAACTTGAAAGCAAATTAGACCTCGAAGAAAAGGAAGAAAAAATAAAAGAACTTAAGGCAGAAATTAAGTTACTAAAAGAACAAGACCTTGGCTTCAAAATTTTTGAAACCACTCCTATTTGGGAAGATTATGATTTTGAAGCCGAACAATTTGATTCAACTCAAACCTTATTCGACATAGGAAAACTCTCCGAAGATGATATTAAAGCCTTGCTTATAACCTGGAAAACTTATGATGGAATTGCGTTAACGCAAGAATTAGAAAAAATAGATTTAAGCGGTTACACCGCTTATTATGGAAACGGAAAATTGTATTTGATGGATAAAGGTTTTACAACCAACAACCTGAAAAACTTGCTTGAGAAAATTGATTCAGACAAGAAATTCAATCCTACTTCAATTATTGCTTTTGGCTATCATTTAGAAAGTAAAAATTTACGTGAACTTTCTGAAAATGTAAAGTCATACGCCAATAAGAAAAATATTGATATTGACTTTATAACAAGATATTAATATGAAGGGATTTAATTTTGAAAAGAACCTGAACCATCAATCACACGCAGTAGATAGTACTATTGCTGTGTTTGAGAATATTCTCCTTGTTCAGCCAACGGAAGCAGATAAAAACTTCATTAATCCTTCATTTGATTTTTTAACCGACAGAACATATCCACAGAATATAAGAACTGTTCAAGAAAGCAATGGCATTGATGAAAAGATAAAACGAAACAGCAATATCATTGACATAATGATGGAAACAGGAACAGGCAAAACTTACACTTACACCAAAACCATCTTTGAACTCAATAAACATTTTGGCATTTTCAAATTTATTGTAGTTGTTCCTACTCTATCCATTAAAGCAGGAACAATTGATTTTTTAAAATCAGACAGCAGCCGTGAGCATTTCAAAGAGCAATACGGAAAAACACTTCACTTACACATTGTAGAAAGTAAAAAGAACAATAAAAGTAAGAAATCATTTATTCCGCCAACTGTTACAAGTTTTGTAAATGCAGGGAATTTTGAAAAAAACAGTATTCAGGTAATGATTATCAATGCTCATATGATTACCTCAGAAACTATGCAAAAGAGTTTTGATAAAGGATTATTTGATAAATATACTATTCCTTTAGATGCTATTGCAGCAGTTAAGCCATTTATTATTATTGATGAACCACATAAATTTAAAGAAAGTAATAAATCTTGGAAGATCATAGAAGATAATTTAAAGCCTCAGTTTGTATTAAGATATGGAGCAACTTTCCCTGATAGAGAAGTCAAGCAAAAAAATCTATTATCTGACAAACTAGAAAAAGTAAATATCAAAGATTATCATAATCTCATTTACACTTTAACCGCAGTAGATTCATTCAACAGAAATTTAGTGAAAGGTGTAATCGGACACATTACAGAATTTGAAAGTGGTAAAAACGCTGTTGTAAAATTCATTGACTCGGACGGCACAGAAGCCAGTTTTGAATTGATAGAAAACGATAAACGCAAAACAGTTACCTTAACCAAAAAGGAAAGTCTCAAAAAGATACATTCTGAAATGACCGACCTAACAATTGAAAGTTTGAATAAAAGCACGGTTGTTTTGTCAAACGGTTTGGAAATGAAAAAGGGCGATAAAATCAATCCTTATTCGTATGCTGAAAAGTTGCAGGAGACAATGATTCAAAAGGCAATCAAGCACCATTTTGAAATCGAAAAAACTTTGCTGACAAGAGATGTGAAAATAAAACCGCTTACGCTGTTTTTTATTGACAACATTGACGAATATCGAAACAAAGACGGTTATATTCGCAAAACCGTTGAACAATACATTGAATTGGAAATAAAGGAACTGCTGAAAACTGAAAAAGATGTTTTTTACAAAGCATACCTTGAAAAAACATTGCTTGACCTTTCAATAACACACGCAGGATATTTTTCAAAAGACAATACAGAAAAAGACGAAGCCATTGAAAAGGAGATAAACGAAATCTTGCACGACAAACAAGCAATGCTTGATTTAGAAAACCCAAGACGATTCATCTTCTCAAAATGGACTTTGCGTGAAGGATGGGATAACCCGAATGTATTTCAGATTTGTAAACTCCGAAGCAGTGGGAGCGAAATTTCAAAACTGCAAGAAGTTGGTCGTGGTTTGCGTTTGCCAGTAAATGAATACGGCAATCGTGTAAAAGACGAACAGTTTTATCTTAATTATTTTGTGGACTTTACCGAAAGTGATTTTGTAGATAAATTGGTAAATGAAATCAATCAGAAATCGGGTGCAATATCAATAGAAGTAGTTCCTGACAAACTTTCTGATATAATGATTAAGAAGATTTGTGAACTATACGAAACAACCGAAGATGAACTTTTAGAAGTTTTAGATTCAAATAATGTAGTTACAAGAACTAATTCTTTTAAAACTGGTGGTTTCGATTTTATTAAACAAAACTATCCGCGAATTTTTGAAGGCGTTAATTCAAATAAAGTTCGCAAAGCAACAGACCCAAAAAAGAAAGTAGTTGTAAGAACAGAGAAATATCAAGAGTTGAAAGACCTTTGGGAAAAACTGAATGAAAAAGTAATTCTTGAATACAAGTTTGACAATGAAGCAGGATTTAAAACTTTGTTTACAGACTTTTTAAAAGCACAAAAAGACAATTTCACATCAGACGGAATCAACGAAAGAATTTCAAAAATTGAAATTAAAGACAACAAGGCAGTTGCCAACGAGCCTGAATCGGTTTACAACAGAAAAACAGCTACGATTTCTATAATGAAATACAGCGATTTTCTGAAAGAACTTTCAAAAATCCTAAATATAAACATCAAGACACTTCATCAATCAATCATTGATGCAGGAACAGACATAAACAAATTCCTAAATCAAACAACGCTTAGAATCATAAAACAAAACTTTGACCATTTCTTAATGGCAAATGCAATTGATAAATTTAGCATTGAGTATAAAAAAGTATCAAACAACATTCACCCAACTAAATTGACAGACGAGAAAGGAAATGTCTTGAAAGAGATTTCCGCTTCAGATGTTGGTGTTTTGTTTTCGGACGAAGATGTTGCAAATTCATACTTCTTTGACGAATTGTATTACGATTCAGACTTAGAAAAAACGAATATAAAATCAGAAATTAAGGAAGTAATTGTTTTTACAAAGATTCCGAAGAATTCAATTAAAATTCCAGTTGCAGGTGGTAAAAGTTACTCACCTGACTTTGCTTATGTTTTGAAATTCAAAGACGGTGAGCAAAAACTAAACTTTATCGTGGAGACAAAGGATGTAAACAGCAAAGACGGTTTACGTGACGAAGAAAAATTCAAAATAAAACACGCTGAAAAGTTTTTTGACGGCAAAGTAAAAATTGAATTTAGGACACAGTTTAGCAACAACAAAATAGTTGACTTAATCAAAGAAATTTCAGTAAATGAATAAGCCGACATCAATAAGCCAACGCATTTTGCAAGCACATTGCCAAAGCCGCACGAGCCAACGCTACAACCAAAGCTTTGTCAAAGAGCTTGCAAAGCCAACGCACAACCGACTGACAGACAGGACGAAAGAAGAACACCGAACCGATAACACGGGTTTGGCAAAAGTGGCGGTTCAGTACTCCGCAGACACATTTGTGGTTAATCAAAGTTTGGTTCTCCGCATCAACATTTGTGGTGAAAATCGCCACCTTCGCCAAGCCCGAAACCGTTATGGGCAAGTTTAAAAAACGACACAACGGAATGAAACAGACACGAGAACCA
>JAIXKT010000062.1 GCA_026932145.1 Bacteroidia bacterium | reverse complement strand
CGCCAATACAGCGGGCGTTATGTTCAACCCACGGAAACAGCATACCTGAAAGAGAAAAATAAAATATGAAGACAGAAAGCCATTCAATTAATGATGTTCTTGCAAAAAATGCAACATCTTTTTTTATACCACCGTTTCAACGAGCTTACGCTTGGGGAAAACCTGAAATCGAAAGATATTTTAGTGACATTTCAAGAATAATTGAATCGGAATTAGACCCAAAACAACACGATAAACTTGAACACTTTTTTGGAACAGTAGTAATAAAAGAAGAAAAATCTGGATTTGCGAATCGTTCTGTAGTTGTGGATGGACAACAGCGTTTGACGACAACTTTAATTTTTCTAATCGCTTTAAGAGATTCCGAAACAGACCCGATAAAACAGGATTTTATAACTCAAAATTATCTTACAAATAATGCCTCTACATTTCAAGATAAAATTAAGCTAAAACAAGTGACTAAAGACTGGGATGCTTATCGGGCATTAATTAATAAAACCCAGTCCAAACCAGGCGTAATTAATAACGCCTATCAACTACTGATAAAATTAATTAATGAAAAAAAGAAGTTAAGTCCAGAAGTTGATTTTAAGCATTTCATTATAGCTATCCAGAGAATTAATGTTGCTGTTATCTTTCTTGATGAACGCCCATTCAAAGGAGAAGACCCTCAAATCATTTTTGAGACCCTAAATTCTTTAGGGAAGCCTCTAACCCTTTCTGATTTGGTTAGAAATTTTGTCTTGCTTAATATGGAAAGTAAAAGACAAACAGAAATTTACGAAAAAATATGGCATCCTAAAATTGAAGAAGTTCTACAAGAAAACACATCAAAATTCTTCCGTGATTATCTTCAATATAAGATGGCGACATCTTTAAAAGTAGTTAGCGACAACAACACAAAGGAATTATATCAACAATTCAAGGAATTTGTAGAAAACAAATTTGATGAACACAACGATTTTATTAACAACATTGTTCGATATGTAAAATGTTACAAATGGATTATCGCTGAATTTATTACAGATAAAATTTCCGAAAACTATAGTAACGATAAAATAATAAAAGAGCTTCTTAGGAACATATTCCACGACATAAAAGCAGAAGCATTTAAGCCATTCGTTTTGGGACTATTAGAATATCACCAATACACGGTTAACGAAGTTAGGCTAAGCGATGAAATTTTTATTAATGCCTTGGAATCTATCCGAACCTTTTTAATTAGACGTAGAATTTTAGGGTTAACACAAGGCGAGAACAAAAACATTGTAGTATTAAGTAGAAAGATAGAAGCAATTGCAAAAGGGAGCATTTCAATGTTCGATTTATTGACAAATCTCTTTTATAGACTTCGTTTACCTAACGACAACGAAGTTAAAATAGGCCTGATGTCAATGAATTTTTATGAAGGTTTAAAACAGTATTCAAAATTTATTTTAGGTAAAATCGAAGAACATAATACAAAAGTTGCAGTTGATTTTCGTAATCCAAAAATAACAATTGAGCATATAATGCCTCAGACCTTGGAAGATAGTTGGAAGGTTGAATTGGGCGAAAACTGGAATGAAATTCATAAAAACTATCTGCACAATATCGGAAACTTAATACTAACTGAATTCAATAGCGAGATTGGTAATAAACCGTTCAAAGAAAAGAAAAGAAAACTCGAAACATCTTCCTTGAATTACAGACTTGATATCATTAGAAGAAATATTTGGAATGAAAAGAACATCAAGGAGCATCAAGAAAATATGCTTAACTGGTTTCTTAAAACATTTCCTCTACCAGACTTATACAAAGAAAAAGCAAATTGGAATACTCAAACATTAGAGAACACAACATTTTCCCCTCTTGACATAGACGCAGGAGAGACGGCAGAAGGCAACAGACCTGTTGAGCTACATATCTTCAGTAAAGTTATAAATGTGAAATCTTGGCAGGATGTTTTTATTAAATTCCTTTTATTCCTAAAAGAAAGCCCTGATTTTGATTTCGATTTTATTATTGACAATCAAACGGAATTATTTAAAAGGGAAGAAACTATACTTAAATGGAGTGTGCTGAAAGAAATAATAGAATCAAACGTGGATTTGTCAAGCAGATACAAAACATTTGACGGTAAAGTATGGGATAAAGTGAAAGACTTAAATGATGATTTGCTTTTTATTCACATAAACATTTCAGCTTCAGCTTGTATGTCTAGAATCAGCAATATAATGGAGAAATTTAATATGGATGAAAAATCGGTTGAAATTAAATTACGATAAAACTGGGCTGCAACATAACGGCCAGTTTGCCACAATGGCGGGTAAACAGCTTCGATTGAACATTTTCGGTAAATTGAAAGTTCGTTCTTCGATTGAAGTTTATCGGTAAAAATCCGCCACTACGCAAAGCCGTAAACCGTCAATCTGTCTAAAAACTACCCTATCCTTTTTGAATTTAAATTTCGAAAAAAAAATTTAAAAAAACAATAAAATAATCACAAAAAAATTTGCATAATAAATTGATTATCACTATATTTATACCATGAAATACGTTCGTGGAAATAGTCGCAATCAAATGGAATTTTACTGCTTAGAAGAACGAATCGGTACGGATAATGAGGTGAGATTGATTGATTTATTCGTAAATAGTCTCAATATTGCAGAATTAGGATTTGCTCAATCAAAACAATCTTCAAAAGGTGGAAGACCGGCCTTTCATCCTTCCGATTTACTCAAACTTTACCTTTACGGATATCTCAATCAGATTCGCTCCTCCCGAAAATTAGAAAAAGAAACCCACATCAATATCGAAGTCATGTGGCTAATGAGAGGTCTGACTCCGGATCACAACACTATCTCCAACTTCAGAAAAGATAATCCCGATGCCATTAGGAAAGTATTTAAAGCTACTGTTAGCCTGGCAAAGAACTTTGATTTGATTGGCGGTAAGCTCATTGCAGGAGACGGCACTAAACTCAGGGCTCAAAACTCTAAAAAGAACAACTTCAATGTCAAAAAATTAGAAAGACACCTTCAGTATATCGAAACAAAATTAGAGGAATACAACCAGGCTTTGGCCGAGGCAGATGGCGATACATCTCTACAACAAGAACTACAAAAAAAGATAGCAACCCAAGAGCAACGAAAAGAAAAATATCAGGGTTTTCAAAAACAAATGGAGGAAACCAACGAAGTACAAATCTCCACTTCAGACCCCGAGAGCCGCCAGTTAGCCACCCGTAACGGCATTACAGAAGTGGCTTATAACATACAATCAACAGTGGATGACAAACACTGCCTGCCCATAGATTATCAGGTGACCAACGAAAACGATTCCAAAGCCATGGGTGATATCTTAGAGGGAGCGGTTGAGGAATTAGGGCATAATCAGTTTACGGGGCTATTTGACAAGGGTTATCATACCGGAACAGAGTTCGTAAAAGCTGATAAACTTGGAGTGGAAGTCCTGGTGGCTGTGCCCGAACTGCCCTCCTCTTCTATGGCTCCTCATCCCGACTATAATTTGGACAAGTTTGTTTACGATGAAGCTACGGATACATTTACCTGTCCGCAAGGACACACGATGGCTACCAACGGACACTGGTATGTCAAAAACAGAAACCGTGTAGGAGTTCGCAAGCAGGAGCCACTGAAAATGAAACAATACAAAACCGATGCCTGTAAAACCTGTCCTGTGTATGACCTCTGCACCCGGGCCAAAGACAAAAGAGGCAGAGTGATTGAAAGAACAGCTTATGCCCACTTAGTGGAAGCCAACCGAAAAAGAATGGAAGAACAATACGAGCTTTACCGAAAACGGCAAACGATTGTAGAGCATCCTTTCGGAATCATAAAAAGACAGTGGGGATTTTATTACATCATGACTAAAAAAAACATGAAACGAGCTTCGGCAGATGTCGGGCTTATCTTCACCGCTTTCAACCTCAAGCGAATCTTCAATATTTTGGATAAAGAGTCTCTGAAAGCCTACCTGAAAGCGCTTTTCTCTACTTTTCGCCCTCATACCAGCCATTTTCAGCCCATTTACGGCCTTCAAATTTTTACAATTCCATTTTCAAATATTTTTCCTTCCTCGCTTAAATCGGCTTAAAATATCAAAATATTTGTTTATTTTTGATTAATTAAAACTAAAAAAAATGGTTTTTGGACAGACTGCCGTTGTGCGATATGCTAATAAGAACCGGCATTAAACAGTGAGAATTTAAAATCCAAAAGATTAATTTGGTAAATTTGCTGAATGGAAGACAAAAAACTTTACATAATCGCTGGTTGTAATGGAGCAGGAAAAACTACTGCTTCATTTACAATTTTACCTGAGATTTTAGACTGTAAAGAATTTGTCAATGCAGATGAAATAGCAAAAGGCTTATCCCCTTTTCAACCAGAAAATGTCTCGTTTGAAGCTGGTCGAATAATGCTAAATCGAATAAACGAATTAATTTCTGAAAATGAAAACTTCGCTTTTGAAACTACATTATCGACCAGAAGTTATAAAAATAAGATTGTAGAAGCCAAGGAGAAAAAGTACAGAGTTACATTGTTGTTTTTTTGGCTTCAAAACATTGAGTTGGCAAAAGAGCGTGTAAAAATTCGGGTTTCTGAAGGCGGACACAATATTGAACCCGAAGTCATTGAAAGAAGGTACATTCGTGGAATTAAAAATTTGTTTGACATTTATCTTCCAGTTGTAGATGGCGCATTAATTTTCGACAATTCGGAAGGGAAATACGAACTTTTGGCTGACAAAAAGATTGACGGCTTACTAAACATTGTAAACGAAGAAAAGTTTAACCTATTAAAAGATTATTATGACAACAATTGAAATTCAAATAGAAGAGAAAAACAAAATTCTTAAAGGACTTGAAAAAGTTTATGAGAAACTAATTGAGTTCAAAAAATCAAAAAACAGTGAACTTGTTATAATTAGGGACAAAAAAATTGTGAGAATAAAACCCGAATAAAAGAAGCACAATCGCACAATATATAGGGCTTAAACGCGTGTAGCGAAGCGGAGCAGCGATTTAAGCCTCTGTTGAACTGAGGCTTCGGTAGCTTGTTTGTCGTTTTTCTTTCTATGGGGTTTCAATCATCCACTCTGGTTCCGGATGTAGTGTTATGAGAACTCTTTTTTGGAGGAGAGTTCTTTTTATCGGAGTGCTTTTTATATTTTAGCGGTATTTTTTCACTCTATTGTTATACTTTTTTGTTGTCTTCTCACTATTTTTTTAATTTTATTTCGGTGCAGGCAATACCGCTCCCTGTCCGCCTTTCGGCAGTTTTTTTTCGTTTCATAATTGGATTTGTTTTCGGGTTTTGTGAAGGTTTATTAGCGGTGGTGCGTTTGCCTTAAAACTCAACACACGCTCCATAATGCCTTTCTTACAACATGGGCACTGCTTAGTTGGATATGGCTTTTTGTGTATCTTTTCATAGTAGCTAAAGCCTTGTTCCTTGCCCCTTGCTACCGGCTTCATCTTTTGCTGTTGTA
>JAIXKT010000061.1 GCA_026932145.1 Bacteroidia bacterium | reverse complement strand
AATGTGTAAACAATGTTCTCATACACTCACTTAAATTTCCTGCTTTTTATAAATAATAGCATAATAACGATTTGAACAATTATCATCTTATCAATCAGTCACACAAAGGACGGTTTGACAGGGTTAATGATTGTGTCCCGTTGATTTACCCGTCAGGGTTGTCTTTTCAGACAGTCAAGTGAACTCCATTAAGGGCATAGACACCAAAACACTTTTCAAAGAACTATGGTGCAAATATAGACAATATTACTTGTGGTTAATAAAATATAGGAAAATATTTTTCAACAAATTTCGGAAAATAATGTTAATAACCGTTTTTCATTGAGGAAGTCTAAGTCTGTTTTGTGTCGGAGTGGTTAGTCTGTTGCAGGGTTGTCATGCCATTACCGCCAACGGTTCGGGGCTTTGCGTTCGGGCGGGTTTTCAGAGCACAAAGTTTCAATTTATTACTAAAGTTCATTAAAAACAAATAGCTTCAAATGTGTACGTCAGCCCGCCTGACGCAAAACCCTTGTTAGTGGCTGGTTTTCTTGTCAGTCCGCTATTTCTAGCTGAACTATTGTCGCAATTTCGCATTTATTATTCTTGTCAGTTCGTTACCTAATTTCTTTGCGTTGTCTGCATTTCCGTTGTCCATTTGAAATTTCAATATTGGAGTTTCAATATTATTGTCTTGCAAAAAATGAGTAACAATAATAAAGTCAGAACCTAAAGTCCCAACACGTCTTATTTTCATTACTTCTGTTTTCATTCTTATTTTCAAGTTGCCACTTAAAGGAATTATTCTTTGTTTAAGGTTGTGTCGAAACGTGAATACATTGTCTTTGATTTGAAGTCCATCGGAAACTTGTCTGATTAATGACAATATTGAGAACACAGCTAAAAAAAGTCCTAATACAATTCCTATAATTTTTGTTGTCGTGTCTGATGTTTTAATGAACGGAGCAATGATTAGAAATAGTCCGCCAAATAAAAAGAAAATAACACCTAAGGTTGATTTATCTCCTAAACGAAATTTGTGTTTTATTTTCACGAGTTTGTCGTCCGCTAAAATTTTCAAGCAGGCTTGGTTCGCAATTTTTAATATGTCTTCATTAATCCTTGTCAATGTTTCAGTCGTTTGGTTGTGGTCGTCTAAACTTGCCACTAACGGCGGGCGGCTTTGTGCCCGTTGCGCAGCAATGGCGCAAAGTTGTTGTTAGCGGACAGTCCCGAAGGGCGGTCGCTAACACAAAGCCGCCCGCCGTTGAGCGGGAAGCCCGAAGGGATTTCCGCTCAACGGTTTGCGGCTTGGCGTAGTGGCGGATTTTTAGCACAAAAGTTCAATCGAAGCACTGCACTTGAACCTACCACAAAACTGTCATACGAAGCACCGAACCCGCCATTACGCCAAACCGCTGTTATGGGCTGGGCTTTTTCGTCTTTTGTCAGCAACATTTCTTGTCTTGTTGAATTGGCGGACATTTTACACTTCCGTAACTGCAATAAACACAACAGTCGCCTTGATGTGGTTTTAAAACGGTCTTGCAATTTTCACATTCGTAAAAATATTGGCAAGCGTCTGTCGGCATTGTTTCTTCCTTTTTATGTCCGCAGTTGGGGCAAGTGATTGTTGATTGTAGTATGATTTCCATTTTATTTTTCCTTTTTGTCTGTTACTGAATATCCTGTTCCGTTTATTGCTTTCTCAATTTCGGCAATGTTCGTTTTTGAGTTATCAAATTCTACAATTGCATTTCCGTTTTCGTATGAAACAGTTGATTTTATTATTCCCGAAAGCTTATTCACTTCGTGGTTTACGTGTTCTTCACAACCTGCACAAGTCATACCGCTAATGGAAAACTCAACTGTTTGAACATTTGATTTGTCAACTACTATGATTTGTTTTTCTGTCTTTGGATAAAATATGTGAGCATAGTAAGGAAAGGCAAGCATTACTATTGCAAATGCTGTTACAATTCCTAAAAACATTTTGGATTGAATGAATTTTGGTTTTTCTTCTGTCTCACAATTGCAGTCAATTTGTTTTTTAGGTTTCAACTTTTGATACCAAGCAAAACCAAGAACCAAAATTGTCAAACCTATAAAATAAGGTCGGAAAGGTTCAAGCCAAGAAAAAGTTGAAGCAAGTCCGCTTGTCCCTGCGACAAGAGCCAATACAGGTGTGATGCAACAAAGTGAGGCTGCAATTGCTGTCAAAAGTCCTGCACCGATTAATTTTTTGTCTGTTTTCATATTGTTTCCAAAATTTTGTTTTCGTGAAGTATTTTGAAAAAAGGTTTGAGCATTTTTTCATACTCTTTTGTCAGTGAGTAAAAAATGGTTTGTGCTTGCCTTTCCGTTTCAATTAGTTTTCGGTCTTTGAGTTTTCGCAGATGTTGTGAAATTGCCGAAATGGTCATTCCGAGAATGTCACTAAGGTCGCAAACGCAAAGTTGTTGCTCTTCGTAAAGCAGAAACAGGATTTTCAGTCTTACGTTGTTACCCGCCAATTCAAGTCCGTTGGATAAATAGTCAAACGAACCGTTCAGTTCTAATACTCGGTCTTTACAGCGGTTGATTTGCTTAATGTCCGCTTGTTGTCTTATACACGAAATGTTGTCCATAGTGCAAAGATAGTCAATTTGTTTATTTAAGCAATTACTTAAATACAAAATATCAAAAAGAACCCGATTTTGTCTGTCGGGTTGTGTCGTCATAGCCTTGCCCATAACGGTTT
>JAIXKT010000060.1:3627-5782 GCA_026932145.1 Bacteroidia bacterium | reverse complement strand
ATATGTTATGACGCATATATTTCGTATCTTTACAAAAAAACAATGATACGATACACGATTAAATTGACAAAGGAAGAAGTAGAGGAACTTCAGGCAATCATTAATAAAGGAAGCCATACTTCACAAACATTCCGTACTGCTTATATTCTGTTAAACTGCGATGAAGGCGAATATTCTGACAAAGTAACCAATGAACAGATTAGTAAAGTACTGAAAGTAGGGATGCGAACCATAGACAGAGTTAAGAAAAAATTTATTGAAGAGGGTTTCGAGCAAGTGCTGGAACGCAGACAGACAAGCCGAAAATATGAAATAAAGATAGACGGCGAGGTGGAAGCTAAATTGGTTGCACTATGCTGTAGCGAGCCACCCAAAGGATTTGCAAAATGGTCTTTGCGATTGTTAGCAGATAAGATGGTAGAGCTGAATTACGTGGACAGCATATCTTATGTTTCGGTTGGGAATGTTTTAAAAAAAATGAACTTAAGCCTTGGAAAGTAAAAGGTTGGGTAATTCCACCGGAAAAAAGTAGTGAGTTTGTAGCACATATGGAAAATGTATTGGATGTTTATAAAAGACCTTACAATGAAGAAAACCCCGTTGTTTGCATGGATGAGTCACCAAAGCAATTGATAGAAAGCAAGAACAATTCTCCCATGACTCCGGGTTATGAAAAGCGGGAAGATTATGAATACACCAGACATGGTGTTGTCAATATATTTATGGCAAACGAGCCATTGAAAAGCAAACGTTTGGTTGAAGTAACGCAGACAAAAACCAAAAAAGATTGGGCAATGTTTGTAAAAAGAATAGCTGATGAAATGTATCCGGAAGCGAAGAAGATAACTTTGGTAATGGATAATTTTAAAACCCATTCCCCATCGGCATTATATGAAATGTTTGAACCGCAGGAAGCAAAACGAATTTGGGACAGGTTTGAATTTGTATATACTCCTAAACACGGAAGTTGGCTAAATATGGCAGAAATAGAATTACACGTTCTAAACCATCAATGTTTGAACAGGCATATCGCAAAAATAGAAAATATTGTCAGCGAAGTAGCGGCTTGGCAACAACACAGAAACAACAAAAATGGTAAAATCAATTGGCAATTTACAACAAACGATGCAAGGCAAAAACTCAGAAGACTTTATCCGTTAATTTACGATTAACATAACATTAGTTTCAAGACACATTTATGATTGTGTTGTTCAGGCAATAGAAAGAGGTGGTAGCATTTGTTTAATCACGACCAAAAGTATTTGGCCTCAATTACAGCGATTAGGAATGACTATAACACTAGACGCACCCAACGAAGAAGAAATGTTGGAGGTGGTTAAAGAATGTGTTACTCCTTATAAAGGTTCAATTCCGCTTGAGTGGGACGAAACAGATTATAAAATGGCAGCTACCATTTTAGCCAATATGACTAAGATTGAAGCAGAGAA
The DNA here is from genome assembly GCA_026932145.1 of Bacteroidia bacterium. NCBI lineage: Bacteria > Pseudomonadati > Bacteroidota > Bacteroidia > Bacteroidia bacterium. Next base: position 4,334 of record JAIXKT010000060.1, on the reverse strand, counting down.
TGTTTTAGCAACACAAATGGCAAAAGGTTCTTTAACTAAAGACGACATCAAAGAATTGAGCAATGCGAAAGATAAATTATTTAGCGATATATCAGGTTTAGAAAAAGTAAAACTTGACCCTTCTACCCTTTCAGTTGCAGGACTTAGTGGACTTCAAAGTTGGCTTGACAATCAAAAGCAACTTCTAACAGCCGACCTTAAAGCAAGAAAAATGAGACCGCCAAGAGGTGTTTTATTAGTTGGCGTTCCGGGTTGTGGTAAATCATTATCAGCCAAATTTATCGCTGCAAATTGGAATTTACCATTATATCGCCTTGACCTTGCAGCAATTCAAGGGCAATACCTAGGACAATCTGAAAACAGATTAAAAGAAGCATTAGCATCAGCCGACAATGCTGCACCTTGTGTTTTGTGGATAGACGAAATAGAAAAGGGGCTTTCAGGTGCGACAGGCTCAAATGATGGTGGAACATCTACAAGAATGGTTGGTCAGTTTTTATTTTGGCTTCAAGAAAGTTTGGCTAAGGTATTTGTTGTTTCAACCGCAAATGATGTTTCAAAATTACCTCCCGAACTTTTACGCAGAGGACGATTTGACGAATTATTTTTTGTTGACTTGCCTGGCGAAGTGGAACGTAAAGACATAATCAACTTATGAGCCTGTTGCACGACAAAAAGAATAAAAATATTTAACTATTTGATTTTGA
>JAIXKT010000060.1:0-2385 GCA_026932145.1 Bacteroidia bacterium | reverse complement strand
AAAAAAACTCCCCAAAAAATCAAAATTTATTTTGAACGGGAGAAAATTTGGGCTTTTTTAAAAATTTAGAGGTTATGCAACGCGCTCCTTATATATAAAACGTAACTTATTAAACCAACCATCAGCGGACACATTAAGTAAACTTGTAGAAATTTCAGACGGCTTTGCAGGTTCAGACCTTGAAGGAGCAGTAAGAGACGTTGCAATTCAGGCAGTCATTCACGGTGACAGCATTGTTGACGATACGCTTTTTGAAAAATGTTTTAGAAACATTGTTCCTTTAAGCAAGACAGCACCTGAAAAAATTGAAGCAATCAGAATTTGGGGACGTGAAAGAGCAGTTCCAGCATCTGGTGTTTCTTGGGACGCTTCACCAAATGATAAAGTTATTGGCAAACGTTCAATTATAATTTAATGGAATTTCAAATTATATCATTACTTGTTATTGGAGGATTGCTCTCTATTGTCGGAGGTTTCTTGACTTGGAAATATGCAGACTTCTTTCTTGCAAGGCGTGACTATTATGTAAACAGCAAGTTCGACTTATTGAAAAAGAAATTATCAATGAGTTTGAGTGTTGCTGGCACAATCATCTTTATAACAATTATGGTAGCAAGTTCATTAACAGACAAGAATAAAAAGCAAACGGAAAAATCAAAAAACGAAATAAAAAAGCCACGCTAAAAGCAAGCACATTTGCAATTCGCACAAGCCAACGCACAAACCAAAAATTGCAAAAGAGCTTGCTTTGCCAACGCAGACAAAAATTGTTTTAAAAAATTTCCCAACGCTTCAAAAAAATAAAAATACACCGACACACAGCCCGACAAACACAGCAGAGAATGACACGGAAACTCAATATTGACAACGCTTACAATGACACGGTGGACAGAAGGCCAGCAGGTAACAGCGTGTTGCCTCAATTGGCGGTGACGTGCAAAATTGAAGCTGAGTGCTACTATCAAACTTTTGTGCTGGGTGACAGTGAAGTGCTCCGAAATCGCCAACTGCGGCAACACGCAAAACGTTGAGCGACATTACGCCTGCGGCGTAGTTTTGTTCTTCGTGTTTTGCTGCGCAAACACTCCCATCCAAAACAAATGTCGCTCAACGCAGCGCTTGACCTAATTTTGTCTAAGATACGCCTGGGCTTTGCGCCGGCTGCGGCTCGCACCGCTCGCCGTTCCGGCTAACGTCGCCCAACAAAACACTTGACAAAATTAGATTCCGAGAAAAAAAACACCGGAATCCCAAAATAAATTTTGGTCTTCTCTTTTTTTTCTCGGAACTTCGTCAAGCGCTGCGTTGGTGGCAATGCTAACGGACGACCGTTCTGAATTGAAAGTTCAGACAAAACGACCATAAAACATTCGCTACCGTAAATCGGACAGCGGATGCAAAAACAAGAAGCACTTGAAAAAATAAAATCATTAGTTCAGCGGTTTGACGAACAAAAGGAATTTTACAAAAAAGCAGATTACAACGAAACGCAAACAAGACGCGATTTTATTGACCCGTTTTGGAAAGCTCTCGGTTGGGATATTGACAACGAAAACGGTTATGCAGAAAGCTACCGTGAGGTAATTCACGAAGACCGTGTAAAAGTGGGCGGTGCAACAAAAGCTCCCGATTATTCATTTAGACTTGTTGGCGGAAAACGACTTTTCTTTCTCGAAGCCAAAAAACCAAGCGTTTTTATCAAAGACGATATTCAGCCGGCTTATCAAGTAAGGCGTTACGGTTGGAGTGCGAAAATGCCCATTTCCGTAATTACCGATTTTGAAGAATTTGCAATTTACGATTGCTCCAACAAACCCAAACCAACAGACAAAGCCAGCAACGGACGAATTAAGTATTTACAATATTCTGACTACCTAAACGACTTTAATTTTATTTGGGAAACTTTTTCAAAAGAATATGTTCTCAAAGGCAGTTTTGACAAATACATTACCAGCGACAAAAACAAAAAAGGTACAACCACAGTTGATAGTGAGTTTTTGCAATCGCTCGATAAATGGCGTGTTGAATTGGCGATAAATATTGCATTACGCAACAAAGACATTAACGAAGAAGAATTAAATTTTGTAGTTCAACATACCATAGACCGACTAATTTTTCTTCGCATTGCAGAAGATAGAAGTGCCGAACCTTATGGCGAATTGCAAACCGACATTAAAAGCGGAACTTATTACCAAAATCTTTTATTCCGTTTTCATCAAGCAGACCAAAAATATAATTCGGGACTTTTTGATTTTAAAAAAGAGAAAATTACGATTGACAATAAAGTCATCAAAGAAATTATTTCAGAACTCTACTATCCTATTTGTCCGTATGAATTTTCGGTATTATCGGTTGAAATTTTAGGAAGTGCTTACGAACAATTTT
>JAIXKT010000059.1:17223-19513 GCA_026932145.1 Bacteroidia bacterium | reverse complement strand
GCTTTCATAGCTCCGCTATGAGCCTTCGGAACTTCGCAAATCCGCGAGCCCGTTATGCACAATGCGAATTGGCCGCTCCGTATGAAGATAACCCGAAGGAATTTTGTAACTTCGTAGTTGTGAACTGAATTAACGAAAAGAGAGAAAAATGTTGAATAAAACCAAGCATACAATTATAAACGGAGACAGCAGACAAATGAGCGAACTCAAAGATGAAAGTGTTCATTTGATTGCGACCTCACCACCATATTGGCAACTAAAAGATTATGGAACGGAAAACCAAATCGGTTTTCACGATGATTATGAAACATACATCAATCATCTTAACTTGACTTGGCAAGAATGTTTTCGAGTTTTACACAAAGGTTGTCGCCTTTGTATCAATATTGGAGACCAATTTGCTCGTTCAACTTATTACGGTCGTTACAAAATTATTCCCATTCATACCGAAATTATTAAGTTTTGTGAAATGATTGGTTTTGACTTTATGGGGCAAATTATTTGGCAGAAAGCAACTACTATGAACACTTCGGGAGGTGCAAGTATTATGGGAAGTTATCCAAACCCAAGAAACGGAATTGTAAAGTTGGATTTTGAATATATTTTATTGTTCAAAAAACAAGGAAATGCACCTAAGCCAACCAAAGAACAGAAAGAAAATGCTTCAATGACCAATGAAGAGTGGAATACTTATTTCAACGGGCATTGGTATTTTTCAGGAGCAAAGCAAGACAAACATTTGGCAATGTTCCCTGAAGAATTACCACACCGTTTAATCAAAATGTTTTCATTCCCGGGAGAAACTGTTTTAGACCCTTTTATGGGAAGCGGAACAACCGCTTTGGCTGCGAGAAATTTAAACAGAAATTCAGTTGGGTATGAAATCAATCCTGACTTTATTCCAATCATCAAAGAAAGGATTGGAACTGATGATGCTTTTATGAAGGTGGAGACTGAAATTATTAAACAACCTGATTTAAAAACTGATTTTGAAAAACAAATTAAAGAATTGCCTTATCAATTTGTGGACACACATAAGTTAGACAAGAAAATTGACGTAAAGAAAATTCAATATGGTTCTAAAATTGATGCCAACAGCACAGGAAAACGAGAAGAATTTTTCTCCGTAAAAGAAATTATAAGTCCTGAACTTGTTCGTTTAAGTAATGATTTAATTATTCGTTTGATTGGCATTAAGCAAAATCCAATAATCAACGGCAAAGCAACTGAATATTTAATAAATAAAGTTCGTGGGAAAAAAGTCTTTCTCAAATATGACGAAATCAAACATGACAAGGAAAATAATTTAATGGCTTACCTCTATCTTGAAAACAAAACCTTTATAAATGCTCATTTATTGAAAGAGAATTTAGTATTGGTAGATAATTCCATTGACTTTAAATATAAAACGAAATTCAACACATTTATCAATGGCTAAAAAAGAAATTAAGAGATACTCATTAGAATTTGGAAAAAAGGAAAAAGTCCTCAATTATGCTACCCAAACTTACCAGCTTTCAAGACCAAATAAAGTTGGTGCTGTAATGGCATTAATAAGAGAATGTCAGCCCAATACGATTGAAGAATGGGAACAATGGTATTTTGAAAATGCTACAACAGCAGGAAAAAATACTTTCAAAATAACAAAAGAGAGTTTAGAAGAACTTGGCGAAAGGCTTTACGAAAAAATTACGGAAGTTGTTATTCCAGAGTGGCAAGAAGCCTTTAACGCTTTAACAAAAGAAGATTGCTACAACTACATTCATAATTTGACTATCAACCGAACTTTTGACGGATATTTGAGAGAAAAATCCGTTGTAAATGACGGTTTAGCGAAAGCATTTCCAGAAGTGAGATTTGAAGAAAGTCCGCCCGAATTAGACCACGCAGGAGATATTGATTATCTTGGTTATGTGACAGAAGACAAAGCATTTGGCATTCAAATAAAACCTGTAACAGCACAATCAAACTTTGGAAATTATTCTATTTCTGAAAGGATGAAAGCAAGTTTTGAAAGTTTTAAAAATGACTTTGGAGGAAATGTATTTATCGTTTTCAGTTTGGACGGAGAAGTCGCAAATAAACAAGTGATTGAGCAAATTCAAACCGAAATAGAACGACTAAAACAATAACGCACTGTGCATAACAAAAAAATTGGCAATAGAGCCGGTGAAGTGCTTCTATTGGGCTTTTGTGCAAGGTTGAACAGTAGTAATTCTATTCAACAGTTGTGCTAAAAGTCGGCTCCATCGCCAATTTTCCAACCGTTGAGCGACATTACGCCTGCGGC
>JAIXKT010000059.1:16256-17213 GCA_026932145.1 Bacteroidia bacterium | reverse complement strand
CGTTGAGCGACATTACGCCTGCGGCGTAGTTTTGTTCTTCGTGTTTTGCTGCGCAAACACTCCCATCCAAAACAAATGTCGCTCAACGCAGCGCTTGACCTAATTTTGTCTAAGATACGCCTGGGCTTTGCGCCGGCTGCGGCTCGCACCGCTCGCCGTTCCGGCTAACGTCGCCCAACAAAATACTTGACAAAATTAGATCCCGAGAAAAAAAACACCGGAATCCCAAAATAAATTTTGGTATCCTCTTTTTTTTCTCGGAACTTCGTCAAGCGCTGCGATGTGCAAAAGTCTCCGCTTCGCTCCGCCTTTTGCACATCGGGCTCGCGGATTTGCAAAATTCCTACGGCTTTCATAGCTCCGCTATGAGCCTTCGGAACTTCGCAAATCCGCGAGCCCGTTAGCGGTCAGTTTAGGACAACACACATAAACAAAAATGCAGGTAATTAAAAAGACTATTTTTTGGACAGCGATATCCTTTATTGGTTTGGCAATTTTCAGTTTGACAATTGGACAAATATTGCCATACGAGTTTGCAGATTACAAAATAATGCACAAATTTTATGATGTCATAATGCAAGGGCTCCCTGTTGCAATCTTATTGACACTTTTTAAAACAATTAAACAAAAGAAAACAAAGACACAAAATCTAACACTATTAGGGGTGACAATCTTGACTTCAGTACTCTCTTTTTTTGTTATGGTTAATTTAATATTTCGTTTTGCTTTTGGTGATTGGACAACAGTAACAACAATATACAGACACAAAACAGAAAATAACGAAATAAAAGAGCAATGGTTTGACGTTGGTGCTTTAGGTTATGGCGGAAAAAGAATAGTTGAAATTAAACCTATTTTGAAGTATTGGATATTACCAACAGAAATTGACACGACAACAATAAATAAGAGCCTGTTGCACGACAAAAAGAATAAAAATATTTAACTATTTGATTTTGA
>JAIXKT010000059.1:0-14989 GCA_026932145.1 Bacteroidia bacterium | reverse complement strand
AAAAAATCAAAATTTATTTTGAACGGGAGAAAATTTGGGCTTTTTTAAAAATTTAGAGGTTATGCAACGCGCTCTTAAAATATATTTTGGCTGTTTTGAACTCAAAATTTACAGGCAATTTTTGGACAAACAACTTTTCAGATTTACGAACTACATTTCCAAAAATTAAAGGCAGTTATCTTGAAAAAATTCCTATTCCTGACATTGATTTTAGCAACAAAGAACAAAAGCAAAAACACGATGACATTGTAAAAAATATTGATTTAATTTTACAACTCAATCAAGAATTACAACAAACAAATTTATCTGACAAAGCCGAACAACTGAAACACAGAATTGAATACGCAGAATGCAAAATCAATCAAATAGTTTACGAACTTTACAACCTAACAACAGACGAAATAAAACTAATAGAAAACAAATGACGAACAAACAGCACAGCCACCAACAAACGGTTTTGCAAGAGAGCGGGTGAAGTGCTTCGTATGAAACTTTTTGCTAAATTTAAACTTCGGTTCTTCAATTGAGCGGTAGTGCTATAAATCCGCTCCCTCGCAAAGCCGCGGCACGTTAGCAACAAGGCTAGCGGAACGGTGCCGATACAACATTTCGTCCCATAAATTAAGTCCGTTAGACTTTGTTGCCCAAACGGGGAACAAATGGCAACAGAAGCAAAGAACAAAGGACTTAAAGAGGCAAAAAACAACAAGAAAGACGAATTTTACACGCAACTTTCGGACATCGAAAAAGAAGTGCGACATTACAAAGAACACTTTAAAAACAAAGTAGTTTTCTGTAATTGTGATGACCCACGAGTTAGCAACTTCTTTCATTACTTTTCTTACAACTTTGAAAGTCTTGGACTGAAAAAACTCATTACAACTTGCTACAAAAACCAAGAAACAGACTTATTCAGCGAACACAATTCTGAAAAGGCAATTTACTTGGAATACAATGGCGATAAGAATGGCGACAATGTTCCAAACATTGAAGAAATCGGAATAAAACATTTAAAAGGCGATGGCGATTTTCGCAGTAGCGAAAGTATCAACTTGCTAACGCAAGCCGATATTATCGTTACAAATCCGCCTTTTTCATTGTTTCGTGAATACGTTGCTCAACTTGTTGAACACGACAAAAAATTTCTCATCATTGGAAACGTAAACGCAATTTCCTACAAAGACATTTTTAAACTTATTAGAGAAGAAAAACTTTGGCTTGGTGCAAGTATCCATAGTGGCGACCGTGAATTTGGAGTTCCTGACGACTATCCGCTAAATGCAGCAGGTTCACGAATTGACAACGAGGGCAAAAAATATATTCGTGTAAAAGGTGTTCGTTGGTTTACAAATATGGATTATGACGAGCGACACGAGGATTTGATATTATACAAAAAATATTCGCCCGAAGAATATCCGAAATATGAAAATTACGATGCAATAAATGTAGATAAGACAAGTGAAATTCCCGCGAATTATTCGGGGTTAATTGGTGTTCCAATCACATTTTTGGACAAATACAATCCTGACCAATTTGAAATAATTGCATTGGGAATTGTTGGGTCAATTGAATTTTCTTCAAACAGAAAAATGGAAATTTTAGACAAAAGTGGAAAACCAACAAATAAATTTACTTGGAACGCAAAAGGAACTTTATATCGTCTTTACAATCCCCAAAAAGACAAATCCCCTGCATTTAAAGATGTTGAAACAGGAACTTTGTATTCAAGTATTTACGCAAGAGTAATCATTAAGAACAAAAAATTATGAATATAGAACTCAAAGAAATTTCCGTTAGAGAATTATCTAATGCTTACAAAGACAACAATGAAAATGGTGTTGTCGCTTTTGGTGGAAAGTTGGACGTTCGTCCACCCTATCAACGTGAATTTATTTACAAAGACAAACAACGTGATGCAGTAATCAACACGGTTACAAAAGATTTTCCACTAAATGTAATGTATTGGGCAGTTCGGGAAGACGTAACTTTTGAAGTCATTGACGGACAACAACGTACCATTTCAATTTGCCAATTTGTAAACGGAGATTTTTCATTTGAAAAACGCTATTTCAAAAATTTAAAGAATGACGAGCAGGAGCAAATCTTAAATTACAAATTGATGGTTTACGTTTGTAGCGGAACGGAAAGCGAAAAATTAGAATGGTTCAAAACAATCAACATCGCAGGAGAAAAACTAACAGACCAAGAATTGAGAAACGCAGTTTATTCGGGTAGTTGGGTAAGTGATGCAAAACGCTACTTTTCTAAAAACGGCTGTGTTGCGTTTCAAATTGGACAGGATTATTTAAACGGTTCAGCAATCAGACAAGAATATTTTGAAACCGCTATTGCTTGGATTTCGCAAAACGACATTGAGGGTTATATGGCAACCCACCAACACGACCCAAATGCAAATGCTATATGGAATTACTTTCAATCCGTGATAACTTGGGTAAACACAACTTTCACGAAAAAACGAAAATTTATGAAAGGTGTTGAATGGGGTTTGCTTTACAACCAATTTAAAGATGAAATTTACGACACCAAAGCAATTGAAGAAGAAACCGCCAAACTCATTGCTGACGATGATGTTACAAAGAAAAGCGGAATTTATCCATACATCTTGACCAAAGACGAACGACATCTTTCCATTCGTGCGTTCACAGACACGATGAAACAAAAAGTTTACGAGCGACAACAAGAAAAATGTATTATTTGTAAAAATGAGTTTGACATTTCACAAATGGAAGCCGACCATATCACACCTTGGCACGAGGGCGGAAAAACAACAGAGGATAATTGCCAAATGTTGTGTAAAGATGATAATAGAAGAAAGTCGGGTAAATAATTTCACACAACTTGCTTACTTTAATGCTGAAAATTTGTAATTTAGCCCAAAATTTTGTATTCGAGTTCGAAGCATGTAATGACAGGGAAAGAAGTAATAGAATTAATTGGCTTAGACAGAGCTAAATCGTTAAATTCTAAGGGTAAAAAACTCTTAGAAAGTGAATCTTTTGTGTTTAACCAAGTTCGTGAATTTGGAGTTGATTCCGTTTACTTCAATACAGACGAAAGCGGAAATAGTTTTCCTGCTGTTTTTCTAAAAAAGGTAAAGTCTTTTGATGAAAAAAACTTACAAGAAATAGCGGATATTCACAAAAAAGTTTGGAACTATAAAAAAGTATTGTTCTTATACGTTTATTCTGATACGGAAATTCGTATTTACAACTGTTCCGAAAAACCACTTATTAAAACCAAAGAAAATTTTGATTACGAAAAAGAACTTCAAAACGTTGAAATAAAAGCTTATCAATTTTCAGACAAAAAGCAACTTAAAGAACTTAACAATCTCTTTTCAAGAATCGCAATTGATTCGGGAATTGTTTGGACTGTGGAAGAAGCCCAATTTATCAGAGATAAAATAAAATTGCAACGTAGAGTTGATAAATATTTGGTGGAAAGTTTAGTAAACACTGCCAACCAGCTCGAACAGCAAGGACTTGAAATAGAGTTTATTCATAAAATTATTCTTCGTTCATTATTTCTCTTATATTTAGAAGATAGAGAAGCTACGGACGAAAAATTATACGGTCAAATCAAAAAAGGAACAAAATCTTATTTTGATATTCTAAACGATGTAAAAGCTACTTACGAACTGTATGAGCGATTGGAAGATGACTTTAACGGAAATGTTTTTACATTAGAAAGAGATGCAAGTAATAACATAACAGAAAAAATATCTGCTGACCAACTTCAACTTATAAAAAAATGTTTCATAAGTGGTAACGATAATACACCTCAAACCCAACTATTTGAAAATTGGCGTTTGTTTGATTTCAGTATCATTCAGATTGAATTACTAAGTGAAATTTATGAAAATTTCTTGTTCAAAACCGACCCCGAATTAAAGAAAAAAACAGGAACATACTATACACCTCCTGCGTTGGTTGAGTTTATTCTGAATGAAAAATTGCCAATCAATAAAACAGATAAAAGATACAATGTCAAAACATTAGACCCAAGTTGTGGTTCGGGAATTTTTTTAGTGCAAAGTTTCAAGCGTTTGGTAAAACGTTATGAAAACCAACATAAAGAAAAATTAACCGATTTTGACAAGTTGAAAAAATTATTGACCGATAACATATTTGGAATTGAGTTACACCCTCAAGCCATAAAAGTAGCTGCGTTCAGTTTGTATTTAGCATTGGTTGATAGTTTAGACCCCAAAAATTTATGGCAAAAGAAAAAACATCGTTTGCCAAATCTTATCAATAATCCTAATGATAAATCATTAAAAGCACAAGGCAGAAATTTATTTTGCAGAGATACGATTGCAGATTTATCAGGAGATACAGAGTTAAAGGATTTCCAACTAATCGTTGGCAATCCACCATTTGGCAAAATTCTTACTGAAGAGAATGATAAAAAAGGAGAACATAAAAATTTAAGGAAATATTGTGAAAATGAGAAATTAGCAAAAGAAATGATTTTGCCTTTTCTCCATAAAGCCACAAAATTTGCCACTAATGGAGAAATCGCATTGATTTTCAATACCAAAGTTTTAACCAACACGGGCGGAACTTATCAGAATTTCAGAAAATGGTTATTCAATGATTGCTATGTAGAAAAAATTTTCAATTTTTCTATTCTTCGCAATGCAAATGAAAATTTTGGAGGTCAATTATTTGGTGATGCAACCGGACCGATAAGCATTGTTTTTTATCAAAAAGAACAACCTAAAAAACCGCTTGGTAGAATTGCCTACTACGCTCCAAAAACATTCATTAAGACCAATGTAATTGATGGTTTGAGTATTGATTTTACAGACTTAAAATACCTGCCAAGGGAAGAATGTCAGAAACCAAATACCAAAATTTGGAAAATTGAAATGTGGGGAGGAATGAATGATTGGGAACTAATAAATAAAGTTTCTAAGAAATTCAACACTTCAATTGGAGAGTTCTTGGAAAATAATAAGGAAGAATTTCATTTTGGTTCAGGCTTGCACTCTCCAACAGAGAAACAGCTAAAAGAAAATAAAACCTTTACTCCTTCCAAAGTTATTAATCTTAGGAAAGTTCAACGATTTTACACACTAAAATCAGCAGAAGAATCTTCTCAAAAAGTTTATAGAAGTATCAACCAAAATATTTTTAAACCACCTTATTTAATCATAAAAGAAGGTCAAAAAAATAAAGAATTTTGTGCAAGTTGGATAGATTACAAATCTTACCATACAGGTGCGTTTAGCATTTCATCAATAGACCAAAAGGACAATTCCCTATTAAAATTATGGTGTAGTTTAATTAATTCATCATTTGCTAAATATTATTTATCATTAACTTCTGCATCGTGGGGTATTGAGAGAGAAAGAGTTCAATCTAATGAAACATTGACTCTGCCAATGCCTACAAATATTAGCAAAAAAATCATTTTAAAATTAGAGCAAAAATTTGACGAGTTAATAAAATTGATTCAAGATGATTTTGATTTTGTAAAAACAAAACCCATTGAGGCTGAAATTAATAAAATCATTTTACAAGATTTATTTTTATTCTCAGATTCTGATAAATGGGCTATTGATGATTCGATTAATTATTCAATCGACCTTTTCGAGAATAAAGAAAAATCAATTGCACTTTATTCTGTTATTTCAGAACAGATAACAGAATATGGGAAGACCATCAGTAGTGAGCTTAATGAATTTCTTGACGGACAGGATTTATTTGTAAATGCTACTGTTTATAATATAAATAGGTTTACACCTTTGATGATGATTAAAATTTCTTTTGCTAAGCAACAAAAGGAAGTAGTTACATCTAAAGAGTTTGTTGATGACGAACTAAAAAAGATAGACCAACATTTATGGGAGGAAAAATCAAACAGTATCTTTTTTAGAAAAAAACTGAACTATAAAACAGATGATGATATTTATATCATTCGTCCTAACCAACGTAGATTTTGGTCAAAATCAATGGCAATAGAAGATGCCCAAGAGTTAATTCTTGAAATTTTAAATGAGAATTAGCAATGGCATTGAATACGACAGTTTATAATAAATTTAGAAATGCTTTTGAGCAAAAATGTTTTCGGTTAATCATCGAAGCATATCAAACTTCTTTAACCGAAAAAGTCATACAATTAGATTGGAATGAAAATGATATTTCTTCCGAAATACACAAGTGTATAAAAGCAAATCCGTTAAGACTGAAATGGAAAGTTTCAACTAATGTTGAAGCCCATATTCCAAATGAGAAAATTTCAAAAGAAAAAGGGTTTGCAGATAAAGATTCAAGAATAGATTTTAGACTAACATCTTTCATATCAACTTACGAATATGAATATTTTTTTGAAGCGAAAAATTTAAAACAAAATGATTCCGTATTAAAACGCAGATATATTGACACAGGAATAAATAATTTTGTTTCGGGAAAATACGAAAATGGTAGTTTGATAGGTTATTTGCTTGAAGGCAAAACTGATGAAACGGTAAACGGAATAAACTCCTTGTTGGAAAAAGACAAACGAAATACAGAAGTTCTAAACTTAAAATCGGGCAAACTTCTGAAAGCAATTTACGAATCTAACCATTCAGACATCGGGACACTGAAACACTTAATTTTTGACTTTACAAACATACAAAACTGACAAAAAGCCCTGTTGCTAACAAGTGGTTTTGCAAGAGCGGCAGGAACCGTCTCCGATTGAAACTTTTTCGTATATTTGGAGTTCGGTATTCTCTTGGATATTTCGGCTAAAAGTGCCGCCCTCGCAAAGCCACCAACCGTTGAGCGACATTACGCCTGCGGCGTAGTTTTGTTCTTTGTGTTTTGCTGCGCAAACACTCCCATCCAAAACAAATGTCGCTCAACGCAGCGCTTGACCTAATTTTGTCTAAGATACGCCTGGGCTTTGCGCCGGCTGCGGCTCGCACCGCTCGCCGTTCCGGCTAACGTCGCCCAACAAAACACTTGACAAAATTAGATTCCGAGAAAAAAAACACCGGAATCCCAAAATAAATTTTGGTATCCTCTTTTTTTTCTCGGAACTTCGTCAAGCGCTGCGTTGTGCGTCATGCTTGGGGACAGTGCTAACTTGAAACAGTCATGCTAAAATCAAACGATAGAAAAATGAAACATACCACTTTACTTCTTACAGCTTTACTGCTGACTTGTAACCTTTCATTCGGACAGACAACAAAGGATGATAAGGAAATGTATCCTGACAAATACACTTTTGAGAAGGCAAAAGAATTTGAAACGAAAGGAGAATATGAAAAAGCAATTTGGTTTTACATCAACCTTTTTCCCGACAACAAGGAACAAGTTATTGAAACTGTAAAGACACTTGCCACCAAACTTGACACAGTTGACATGCCCATGCTTATAAAAAAGTCCTTTGCACTTTACGGAACATTTGACCCTGCAATCACGACTTTCAACAATGGTGCTCCAAACATGGACATGGGTAAATTGAAAAAGAAGGGTGCATGGGGTGATGAATTGTGTATGAAAATTACTGACCCAAACAAACCATTATCATCCGCTACTGAATATAACTTGCGAAGCATTGAAAAGGTAAAAGCAAAAGATTTTCAAGGTGCAATTGAGGATTTGAATAAAGCAATTGAGTTGGAACCCAAAGGACAATTCTATTTTAACAGGGCATACACAAAAAGTTTGATGGAAGATTTCAAAGGGGCTATTGAAGATTTTAACAAGACAATTGAGCTAAAGTATCGTCTTGCCGAGGCATATTTTGAGAGAGGATATTGCAAAGACATGACAAGCGATTTTGAAGGAGCAATTTCTGATTACACGAATGCAATTGCTACAAACAAAGAATATCCTGATGCTTATAATAATCGTGCATTCGTTTACTACAAACAAAAGAAATATAAAGAAGCATTAAAGGATTTTGACAAAGCCATAAAACTAAAAGACGATAATGTTGGTGCTTATGTCAACCGAGGTTTTGTAAAAAAGGACATGGACGATTTGAAAGGTGCTTGCAGCGACTGGCAGAAAGCTGTTGAATTAGGATATAGCGATGCACAAAATTTTTTAAACGAGTATTGCAAATAAAATAATACGCAGACCATGATGCAGAGAGTAGCACGAACGCACAACGCAGCGCTTGACAAAATTAGATTCCGAGAAAAAAAACACCGGAATCCCAAAATAAATTTTGGTATCCTCTTTTTTTTCTCGGAACTTCGTCAAGCGCTGCGTTATAGCCAATGGTAGGACAACACTCCGAACATTGAAGCAGCGACCAAAACTAAAATAGAAAGTAAACCATTTTGACAGGTGACCAAGGACATACAAACGATACAACAAACGGACAACGAGTAAGCCGACACTCATTGCCTACCCTTCTGTGTTTTAATTTTTTTCCCACCGCACAAAATATTTTGAATTGCCACCGCACAAATGGCACATTTGGTTTTGCCCCACCCACAAGCCGACCCTTCAGCAAAACCAAAAGAGCCATTTTTTGCCCACGCACCGACAAGAATGATAACTTTACAAATTGATAAAAACAGAGATAAATAATGTTCGAGCAGACTTTTAAAAATATTGACGATATACTTCACAAAGACGCAGGTTGCGGCAGTGAATTAGACTATGTGGAGCAAACCTCTTGGATTTTGTTCCTCAAATATTTGGACGACTTAGAGAAAGACCGAGCCACAGCAGCCGAACTTACAGGCAAGACTTACATGCCTATCATTGACAAAGATTACCAATGGACAGTTTGGGCAATGCCAAAAGGCAAAGACGGAAAACTCGACCACCACAAAGCCCTGACAGGTGACGACCTCACCGACTTTGTAAACAACAAACTCTTTCCTTACCTCAAAAAGTTTAAGCTGAGTGCCGAGAGTGCCGACACCATTGAATATAAAATTGGTGAGATTTTCAGCGAACTGAAAAACCGCATACAAAGCGGCTACAATTTGCGTGAAGTAATTAACCGTATTGACGAGTTGCGTTTCCGCACCCATGCAGAGAAGCACGAAATGAGCCACCTGTATGAAGACAAAATCAAAAATATGGGCAATGCAGGGCGAAACGGTGGCGAATACTACACGCCTCGACCGCTCATTACGACCATTGTAAAAGTAGTTGCCCCAAAAATTGGCGACAAAATCTATGACGGTGCAGTAGGCAGTGCGGGCTTCCTTTGCGAAGCGTTCGACTATTTGCGAAACAGCAAATCACTTTCTACCAAAGAAACCGAGATACTGCAAAAACGAACCTTTTACGGCAAAGAGAAAAAATCGTTGGCGTATATCATTGGCATTATGAATATGATTTTGCACGGGGTGGAAGCTCCCAACATCATACACACCAACACACTTGCCGAAAACCTTGCCGACATACAAGAAAAAGACCGTTATGATGTGGTGCTTGCCAATCCACCTTTTGGTGGAAAGGAACGTGCCGAAGTGCAACAAAACTTCCCAATTAAAACAGGCGAAACCGCTTCGCTCTTTTTGCAGCACTTCATTAAAATATTGAAAGCAGGTGGCAAGGCAGGTGTGGTGATTAAAAACACCTTTTTGAGCAATACCGACAATGCCACAGTTGCCATTTTTTGAGCAATACCGACAATGCCACAGTTGCCATACGCAAAACCTTGTTGGAAAACTGCAACCTGCACACCGTATTGGATTTGCCCGGTGGAACGTTTACCGGTGCAGGTGTAAAAACCGTAGTATTGTTTTTTGAAAAAGGCAAAGCCACGCAGAAGGTTTGGTTTTACCAGTTGAACCTCGACCGCAATTTGGGCAAGACCAACCCACTGAACGAAAACGACTTGGCAGAATTTGTTGAACTGCAAAAAACTTTTGCCAATAGCGAAAACTCTTGGACGGTAAATGTAAAGGATATTGACCAAAACACCTTTGATTTGAGCGTAAAGAACCCGAACAAGAAAGAAGAAGTAACGCTACGCCAACCGCAAGCTATTTTGGAAGAAATGAAAGCATTGGACGAAGAGAGTGCCGAAATCCTTAACTCAATTTTGGAACTGATATGAAGCAAGGTTGGGAAATAAAGAAGTTGGGAGAAGTTTGCGAAATTAGCACAGGTAAGTCTAATACAGAAGATGCTATAGAAAATGGTGACTTTGCCTTTTTTGATAGGTCTAAAATTGTCAAAAGAAGTTCTAAGTTCTTATTTGATTGTGATGCCATAATTGTTGCAGGAGAAGGTCAGACTTTTCTTCCGAAATTTTATTCAGGCAAATTTGATTTACACCAAAGAGCTTATGCTATTTATAATTTTGATAAAAGTGTTAGTGTTCATTATGCCTATAATTATTTGATACACTTCCATAAGTATTTTGAAAGTGTTGCAGTTGGTGCAACTGCAACATCTTTACGGTTAAGGCATTTTCAAGATTTGCCAATACCAATCCCACCAATCATAGAACAACAACGAATTGTTTCCATTTTAGACGAAGCATTGACTGCCATAGCCAAGGCAAAAGCCAATGCCGAACAGAACCTATTAAATGCAAATGAACTTTTTGAAAATGCTGCACAGGAAATATTCACTCAAAAAGGAATTAATTGGGAAGAAAATCTTTTAGGAGATTTTGCAACATTTAGAAATGGAATAAACTATACAAAAGGAAGTAAGGGAGAGAAAATTAAAATAGTTGGGGTTAAAGATTTTCAAGACAGTTATTGGGTTCCCGACAATGATTTAGTTGAAGTTTCTCTTGATGGCAAGATAAACGAAACGGACTTACTACAAGAAGGAGATATTTTGGCTGTCCGTTCTAATGGCAACCCACAATTAATTGGTCGAACATTATTAGCAGGTAAAATCAATGAAAAAGTATCTCATTCGGGTTTTACAATAAGGATAAGGTTAAATTCAAAAATAGTTAACCCAAACTATCTCTGTCATTTTTTGAAAATCCAACAGACAAGAAAAACACTTGTGGAAAGTGGCAATGGTGTTGGAATAAGAAGTTTAAATCAAGGTTCACTTTCCTCATTGAAAATTCCTTTTCCAAAATCATTAAAGGAGCAGGAAGCAATTATTGATAAGGTAGATTCAATAGCGGAACAAAGTCAAAAGCTAAAGGATATTTATCAAAAGAAAATTGATGATTTGGAAGAACTGAAAAAATCAATCTTGCAGAAAGCATTTGCAGGGGAATTGAAAACTGAAAAAGCGGTTGCAGTATGAGTTATCGTGATTTACATATCAAACCGTTTGACAAAGGCACAATTGCCAAGCTCGAAATATTTGAAGATTATGCTCAGGCTTGGATTCCAACTTTTGTAATGCAGTCAAACCGATTTCCAGAGATTCACATTTTTGATTTCTTTTCAGGTCCATGTTATGATTCTGAAAATGTTCCAGGAAGTCCAATCCGAATATTGCAAAAAGTCAATGAGCAATTAGGTAATATCTTAGCTAAAAAAACAAAGATTATTTTACACTTCAATGAATTTGAGCCAACCAAAAAGGGTCAGGAAAAATTTGAACTGTTAAAAGAAAACTGCGAAGCATTTATTGCAGACAATCCAAAATTCAAATATTTTCTCTCGGTAAACTATTACAATGAGAATGCAGAACAATTATTTTTCAAGTTACTTCCTCAAATCAAGAAGTTTCCTTCGCTTGTTTATTTAGACCAAAACGGAGTTAAGTTCATTTCTCAAGAATATCTATCCGAACTCGAAAAACTAAAAACAACTGATTTTCTCTATTTCGTTTCGTCCTCCTATTTCAAAAGATTGGGCGGCACAGATGAATTTAAAAAAGTGTTGGAAATTGATTTGGCTGAATTGGAAAGAGAAGCCTATCGAAATATGCACCGTTTAGTTTTGAATAAAATAAAATCACGGTTGCCAATCAGCACAGAACTAAAATTATTTCCGTTTTCAATAAAGAAGAATGCAAACATTTACGGAATTGTGTTTGGTGCGAAAAATTATGCTGCGGTTGATAAATTCCTTGACATTGCTTGGAAAAGAAATTCAGTAAACGGAGAAGCTGATTTTGATATTGACGAAGACAGTTCAAAAATTCAGTTAGATATGTTTGAAGGTAAGAAGATGACGAAAATTGAGAAGTTTCAGCAAGAATTTGAAAAGCATTTGATTCAAGGAAATTTCCCCGATAATAAATCTGCATTGATTTTTACATACAGTTGTGGTCATATTCCTAAACACGCAGTTGATATAATCCGAAAATTGAAGAAGGACAAAAAAATTGATTATGTTGGAACAACACCAGCACTGAATTACGAGAATGTATTCAGAAAGAGAAACATTGTAAACTATACAATTAAATCATAACGAAATGGCACAATCAAGCATAGAATGGACTGAAATGACTTGGAACCCAACAACGGGTTGCGATAAAATTTCGGCAGGTTGCAAATTCTGTTATGCCGAAGTGATGGCAAAGCGATTGAAAGCAATGGGCGTTGAAAAATATGCCAATGGCTTTGAGTTGGCTATTCACGAAGATGAATTGCAAACGCCATACACTTGGAAAAAATCGAAAATGGTTTTTGTAAATTCAATGAGCGACTTATTTCATAAAGACGTTCCTGTTGAGTTTATTCAAAAGGTTTTCAGGGTAATGAAAGAAAATCCGCAACACGTTTTTCAAATTTTGACAAAACGGGCTGATGTACTTTTGTATTACGACAAAGAAGGTTTATTGGATTGGACACACAACATTTGGATGGGTGTTTCTGTAGAAAGCGAAAAAGTGATGAAACGAATTGACCTTCTGCGACAAACCAATGCAAGAGTAAAATTTTTGAGTTGCGAGCCGCTAATCAGTCCTCTACCTAATTTGAATTTAAAAGGCATTGATTGGGTAATTGTAGGCGGTGAAAGCGGAAGAACGCCAAGACCAATGAAGAAGGAATGGGTAATGGATATTAAAGAACAATGCAAGAAAAAGGATGTAGCGTTTTTCTTTAAGCAATGGGGTGGAACGAACAAAAAGAAAACAGGCAATCTGCTTAACGGCAGAAAATATTTAGAAATGCCAGAAATAATAGAAACAGAATGAACGAAGCAGAAACAAGAGCAGAACTCATAGACCCCAAGCTAAGGGCTTGTGGTTGGGGCGTTGTGGAAGGCTCTAAAGTCCTTCGTGAATACAACATAACGGCAGGTAAAATTCAAACAGGCGGTGGCAGGGGCAAAAGAGAAATTGGGGTCAATCCTAATTTATGGGGAGTAATTGTTAAAAGTGGTATGTTTGAAGCAATAAAAAACACTTAGCATCGAAACAACATTTTTCAATGAAGTATTCCCGGAAGAGATATTGGAATACTTCGAGATAAAGCAATACCAACAACTATGTTCGGTAGCAGAGAAAATAGAATACTGGCTCATAGATTTTGATGAAAAGAATGAAATCCCTAATGGATATTCATCTTCGGAATACGAATCAAAGGGGTTCTTACCGGTATGTATTGTTCAAGACTTTCCTATACGAGGCAAAGGAGTATATCTTCGGATACGCAAGCGAAGATGGCGACATAAACAAAGGGGAGCAATTATCCAACGAGATTTTTCCTTTATAGCCGATGGTTCAAAATTTACCAGTGAACTATCGGATTTTTTAAAAGATGCAAGTGGATACGCGACCCGATACCATGAAAAATATAGCCAGTTACTTTTTTGTGAATGGAAAGAAATTGCAGCGGCACTATAAACACCAAGTAAGCGGCTATAAAGATTGGAAGCAATTACCACATGCTGAGGATTATCTGATTTACCCGGAAAACATCACCGAACACATTAGTATTGACGAAGTCAGCTTATCTAAAGGAGAGCTTTATACCGTTGTTACCAATAAAAATACTCGAAGCCAAAACAAGAAATCAGTCATAGCCATCATAGCCGGAACAGAGGCAAAAACGATACAAGATGTATTAGAGAAAATACCTCTTAACCAAAGAAACAAAGTAAAAGAAATAACTATGGATATGGCTCCCAATATGGCATTAGCCGCCCGAAACAGTTTTGTAAATAGCACACAAGTAATAGATCGTTTTCATGTAGTAAAATTGGTTATGGATGCGTTGCAACACATGCGAACTAACTTACGATGGAAAGCATTGGGTGAAGAAAATCAAGCTATTAAAGCAGCCAAAGCAGAAGGGAAAAAATATCAACCCGAATTATTAGCCAATGGAGATACGCCCAAAGAACTCTTAGTAAGAAGCAAATACCTGCTTTATAAATTTGAAGATGAATGGACGCTTACGCAATCTAAACGAGCTGCTGTATTATTTGAAAAATATCCGCTATTACATCGAGCATACAAGCTGATTGAATCGTTTAGAACTATCTATAAGTTACAGTATAAAGCAGATGCCATAATCAAGTTTAAAGAATGGAAACAAAGAGTTATTGAAATGAAAATAGATGAATTTAATAGTGTGGTAAACTCCATTGAACATCACTTTGAAAACATCCTTAACTTCTTTAATAACAGAAACACCAATGCCAATGCAGAATCATTCAACTCAAAAATAAAACAATTTAGAGCTAATTTAAGAGGGGTTACGGATGTAAAATTCTTCCTGTTTAGATTAGAAAAATTGTTCATCTAAAATATGCCTTCTCCCCACAAAATTAACCTGACCCCACAATTGGCGCACTGCCTACAAAAAAGGAGGTATGGACACCTTGCTACATAATGGTAGGAAAGGGAAAGCAGGAAAGCCATCAGTGTTCACCAAGGAAGAGCATAAAAAAATGGAAGAGAAACTGCATGACCCTAAAAATGGACTGGCAGGGTATATTGAACTCAAGGAATGGATAGCCAATGAGTTTAACAAGGATATTAAATACAACACAGTGCTTAAATATGCCACAAAGCATTTTGGGACAAAGGTAAAAGTAGCTCGCAAAAGCCATGTCAAAAAAAATGAACTAGTGTTATGTTAATCGTAAATTAACGGATAAAGTCTTCTGAGTTTTTGCCTT
>JAIXKT010000058.1 GCA_026932145.1 Bacteroidia bacterium | reverse complement strand
CTTCTGTTAACCTCATGTGTTTTATTCGCTCAAAGTGATAATGAAGGTTGCAAAGACCATCCGTTGTTTAACCGATTGCCCGGTTTTTATATCAGTGAGTGCAAAGAAAGCTTTGATGCCATTGATATGATTGTTGGTTATGGCAAAAAACAAACTATAGATGGACTGGTTATCAAGGTACGTTACACTAAAATGGGCAATACCGACAAAAAATATTCCCGTTACCAACTCATAAAAAATTTTGAAGACGCTATAGTTGCCAAAGGAGGCGAGAAAGTTTATGTTGCGTACAAAGCCGATGATTCAGAATTATGGTTTTCAGGCGGAACGTTTAAAATGATGAATGAAGGAAATACCTATTGGGTTTGCGTAAAGCAATCCAGCGGCGATGCCAGCGATTGCGAAGCGTATACCCTTGATATCGTAAAAATTGAGGGCATGAATCAGGATGTTACCGCCAATGCAATGTTTGAGAAAGTAAATTCCGGACAGCCATTAACCTTATACATCAATTTTGAAACGGGAAAATCAACGATCAAAAGTGAATCTCAGAACATTATAAATGAACTGTTCATCATGCTGACCAATAATCCCACAATGAAAATTACTGTTGAAGGGCATACAGACAACGTTGGAGATTCCGCAGCCAACAAAATACTGTCGGAGCAACGCGCAACAAGCATTAAGACATCTTTGATTAATAAAGGTATTTCTTCTGACAGAATTCAAACAATTGGCTACGGTCAAGACAAGCCTATTGCCGACAATTCAACAGAAAATGGTAAAGCAAAAAACAGACGAGTTGAAATCAAGCGGCAGTAACCACCGGCTATAACAAGGTATTGCCAAAAGCGGGGCTGAACGGCTCCGATTGGACATTTGTGCAAGGTTCAATATTCGTTCGATTGAACTTTTGTGCTGAAAATCCCCGCCTTCGGCAATACCCAACCCGTTAGCACTCACCCTAAAAAACCACCGTGCAGAAATGACAGTTAACAACTAACCTACAAAAATGAAAAATAAAGCACCTATTTTGACTAAATTTGTGCTGAACAAAAAAGACGAATTTCAATGACAAAAAAATATAAAACAATAGACCTTTTTGCAGGTATCGGAGGTATCCGACTTGGTTTTGAGGCTCACGGCTGTGAGACAGTCTTTTCTTCCGAGTGGGACAAAGCAGCTCAAGATATGTATGAGGCAAATTTTGGCGACAGACCGTTTGGCGACATTAACGAAATTGCACCTCACGACATTCCAGACCACGACATTTTATTAGCAGGATTTCCTTGTCAACCTTTCAGCATTGCAGGAAAAGGACTTGGTTTTGCAGACACAAGAGGAACTTTGTTTTTCAATATAGAAGCAATTTTAGATGCAAAAAAACCACAAGCATTTTTACTTGAAAATGTAAAAAGGCTTACAACACACGACAATGGACAAACCTTTGCAGTTATTTTAGAAAAACTTAAAGGACTTGGATATACGGTTTATCACAAAGTTTTTAATTCGCTTGACTTTGGGGTTCCACAAAAGAGAGAAAGAATTTATATCGTTGGTTTCAGAGACCCAATATATTTTAAGTTTCCTAAACCGCTCGGCTATTACAAACCATTGACAGAAGTTTTACAAAAAGAAGATGAAATTCCTCAGAGTTATTTTCTTTCAGACCAACTAAGAGAAAAAAGAAAAAATGCGGTAAAGGGCGTTCCGCCCTTTCCGTCTATATGGCACGAAAACATTGGAGGAAATATTTCAGCATTACCTTATTCTTGTGCTTTACGAGCAGGTGGAAGTTACAACTACCTTGTTGTAAATGGAGAAAGAAGATTAACAGATAGAGAAATGTTAAGGCTACAAGGTTTTCCAGATACTTTCAAAATAAATATTCCTTATTCACAAGCAAGAAAAGTAGCAGGTAATTCAGTTTCAGTCCCAGTTATTGAAGCAATCGCAGGTGAAATGATGAACGCAATGAAAAATCAAAAGGAAGCGATTAAGGAAACAATTCAATTAACATTATTAGAACCCACAAACGAGTATAAAAGACGCAAAGCAATCGTTGGATAAAGTAATTGACAAAGCAAGGGTTCACCTTTGCAAGCCAATTCAAGTAGCAGAAATATTGCACCGTGATAGAACAGAAAAAGATGTAAATCTTTCAGATTTATCCACATATCGCATTATTTCAAAGAAATGGAGAAACATTATTTGTATCAAATTTTTAGGACGGACTTCAACTTCTTCGGCTCGTTATCAAGACGACATTTTCAATGATAACGCAATCCCACCAAAGGTATTGGTAGAACTTGGAAAAGAAAACAGAAGTAAAAACGGAATAGTTGAAGCATTCATTTATCAAAAATTTGCTCAACGATTTTCGCAAATGTCAACAGGTTTAGATTACTGTTTGACACACGATAAAACAAACTTCAATTTGAATGAATTTCTTGCGATGTTTTGGAATGAACCGGGACTAAGAAGAAGTATTGATAAAATCTATGAAATTGTTGTTTACTCTTTGTTTTCGGCATTAGTTGAAGCATTGGGAGTATCAGTTGAAGTAAGTTTAAATCCAGCAAAATCAGATATTTTGAAAGAGTTTGAAGACTTTGCAAACCGAGTAATTCAACTTTCAACCAAACAGACAAGCATTAAACTTAAAGCAAGAATTAATCGCGTTGGTGTAACAAATGCAGCCGACAGAGGACTTGATATGTGGGCAAATTTCGGACTTGCAATTCAAATCAAACATTTATCATTGACAGAAGAACTTGCCGAAAATATTGTTTCTTCTGTTTCGGCAGACAGAATAGTAATAGTTTGTAAAGACACGGAACAGAAAATAATTGTTTCAGTTTTAAATCAAATCGGTTGGAAATCTAAAATTCAAAGCATTGTAACAGAAACCGACCTTTTGACTTGGTATGAAAGAGCATTA
>JAIXKT010000057.1:90621-100895 GCA_026932145.1 Bacteroidia bacterium | reverse complement strand
CGTTGAATATGACGGCTACTACGGTAGCGGGTGCAAGTTATAGCTGGACGGGTCCGAATGGTTTTACTTCTGTGTTACAGAATCCGAGTATCAGTAATGTTACAGTATCGGCCTCCGGTGTTTACAGTGTTTATAGTATTGTGAGCGGCTGTACAAGTTTGGTGAATACGACCACCGTTGTTGTCAATGCTATTCCTGCAAGTCCTACGGCAGGCAGTAACAGTCCTGTATGCGCGGGCAGTACGTTAAATATGACGGCTACTACGGTAGCGGGTGCAAGTTATAGTTGGACGGGTCCGAATGGTTTTACTTCTGTGTTGCAGAATCCGAGTATCAGTAATGCTACAGTAGCGGCTTCCGGTGTTTACAGTGTTTATAGTGTTGTGAGCGGCTGTACGAGTTTGGTGAATACGACCACCGTTGTTGTCAATGCTATTCCTGCAAGTCCTACGTCCGGCAGTAACAGTCCTGTATGCGCGGGCAGTACGTTGAATATGACGGCTACTACGGTAGCGGGTGCGAGTTATAGTTGGACGGGTCCTAATGGTTTTACTTCTGTGTTGCAGAATCCGAGTATCAGTAATGCTACGGCATCGGCCTCCGGTGTTTACAGTGTTTATAGTGTTGTGAGTGGCTGTACAAGTTTGGTGAATACGACCACCGTTGTTGTCAATGCTATTCCTGCAAGTCCTACGTCCGGCAGTAACAGTCCTGTATGTGCGGGTAATACGTTGAATATGACGGCTACTACGGTAGCGGGTGCAAGTTATAGTTGGACGGGTCCGAATGGTTTTACTTCTGTGTTACAGAATCCGAGTATCAGTAATGCTACGGCATCGGCCTCCGGTGTTTACAGTGTTTATAGTGTTGTGAGCGGCTGTACGAGTTTGGTGAATACGACCACCGTTTCAATTGGAACTCCTCCGATACTTTCGATAACAAACCAAACAAATCCAACCTGTTTTGGAAGCAATGATGGAAGTATAACTACCTCTGCATCAGGCGGGATACCCCCATATACCTATTCTTTGGATGGAGTTACGTATCAAAATACAACGGGAATATTTACAGGAATACCGGCTGGAAACAGTATTGTATATGTACGGGATTCAATTGGTTGCCAATCGCAAGCAACATTTACAATAACCGAACCCCAAGGAATTACAGCACAAGTGGATTCGTTAAGTAATCCAACTTGTTTTGGATTATCAAATGGAAATATTTATGTATCTGCTTTGGGGGGATCTGGAGCATTCCAATATATCTATCATGGCAACACAAATACAACCGGATTTTTCCAAAACCTATCAGCAGGAAGTGATACCGTCTTGATAATCGATCAAAAAGGTTGTCAATTTTCATTGCCATTTACCTTAACTCAACCCAATCAACTCGTTGCTCGTTTTGATTCTGTAGCAATGGTTTCTTGTAATGGTGCAAATGACGGTAAAGCTACTGTAATTGTTTCCGGCGGAACTCCCCCATATCTTCTTGGAGTAGATTCTACTAATTTAGCAGCAGATACAACTTTTTCCAATATCCAACCGGGAAATCTATCTATTTATGTATTAGATAGTCATGGCTGCTCAACTACCATCACAACTGCAATTACAGAGCCTCCAGTACTTGATTTAACACTAAATAGTATTCGGAATGTGCTTTGTACAGGCGCAGTTAATGGAGAAGTTCAAATGAATTCAGTAGGCGGAACTCCTCCTTACCAGTACTCGATAAATTACGGTAACTTCTTTCCAAACAATGGATTATATACAGATTTGGATACTGGAAGCTATGTAGTACAAGTTAAGGACAAAAATGGCTGCTTAGATTCAATTTCTTTCTCGATTACTCAGCCAGCAGCCTTAGAAGCTACTATTGCTCTACTTCCGGCATCATGTAGGGAAAATAATGGTGTTGCAACTCTTACAACTTTAGGTGGAACTCCCCCTTATCGCTACATTTGGCAAGGAAATGCTGCTACTACTTCAACGGCTAATGATTATTCAGCAGGAAACTATACTGTACAAGTTTTGGACTCTAACAATTGTTCAATAACTATACCTTTTGAAATAGAACGCATTAACCCACCAACAGCCCAATTTAGCACAAATACAAATATTGGTGTTATTGAAGGTTATACAGAATTCCCAATAGAAAATGCTGTATTGACCACTACAAATGAATCCGTAGGCGACTCCTTGCTCTATTTCTGGGATTTTGGAGACGGGAATACTGCTACCGATGAAAACCCGACACATCGCTATTCTCAAGTAGGAGATTATCAAGTAACGCTACAGGTAATGGATTATCGAGGCTGCACAGATACGATAGTTAAAAGCCGTATTCATGTAGTTTCTTTCAGAACCCAAAATGTATTTACTCCCAATGGAGACGGCGTTAATGATACTTGGCTACCAATCACCGCTTCAGATATAGTTGAAATGACAATTGTAGTTTCAGATCGCTGGGGTAATACGGTGTTTGAATCTAACTCTATGACTAATCCATGGAAAGGAGACCTTAATGGAAATCCAATTCCTACTGGAGTTTATTACTTTAATATCAAGTATAAAACCGAAAAAGGTGTGGAAGTTAAACGGAGCGGATCAGTTACGTTACTTCGATAAATTAAAGAAGTAGTATCCTTTGCAGAAAACATAAGATTATGTATTTTTGTAACAGATTTTGATAAAAAAAATATTTTAGAAAATATTCCGTAATACGTTTCTATGGAGATGTATTACGGAATGTTTTTTTTACGTTATTAGGGTGAAATTTTTACGAATTGCAAAAAGTGAAAGTTAATTACAACTTACGGTTGGATTTTTGGGTAATGTTTGTTATCGCGCTTACAAATCTTGTTTATGCCCAGCGTGTTGGTTTGGTTTTATCAGGGGGAGGTTCTCGTGGCTTTGCCCACATAGGAGTTATTAAAGCATTGGAAGAAGCAAATATTCCGATTGATTACGTAGCCGGAACTTCTATGGGGGCATTAGTGAGTGCTTTTTATGCTGCCGGCTATTCCCCAAAAGAAATGTCAGATTTAGCAGCCTCTCCTAACATCCAAATATGGACAGCAAACGATTTGCCTGCGCAGGAGCAACTCTTTTTCTTGAGAGAAAAGCCAGACAATACATTTCTATCTGTTCCGATTTCCTTTCGTTCCAAAACACAGATTGGCCCGGAATACATCCTCCCTGATTTCGCTATTAATATGGCTCTGAATGACTTACTTTCACCGGCTACTTCGGCTTGCCAAGGTAATTTTGATAGCTTGTTTGTTCCATTTCGTTGTATGGCTACAAGTTTAGTTGAACGTAGAGCATTTCAGATAAAAGATGGTAGTTTACCATTTGCCGTACGCTCCTCTATTGCCGTCCCGTATTTATTTTCTCCGGTTAGTAACGCCCGCTATAAGAACAACTATGACGGCGGAATTATCAACAACTTTCCGGTCAGAGAAATGATTAGTGAATTTAAGCCGGATATAGTTATTGGATGCCATGTAGATAGCCCGGAACCCTCTCAGGAAGAAATAGAAGAAAAAACCAACTTTTTTACATATCTGAAATCCTTAGCAGTTGATAAAGAAACGTATCACAAAATGCCCTCCAATGGTATTTTTATTCAGCCGGACTTAGGAAATATGAGCTTTACAGATTTTTCAAACCCAATGTTTGCGGTTCAGAGAGGTTATGAGGCTACTAAGGCTTGTATAGAAGATATTCGCCAAGCCATTACCGCCAGAAGCGACAGCACTGAATTAGCCCAAAAACGTAAAATATTCCGAGAGAAAGAAAAACAATTGGTTATCAATGATATAGAAATCAGAGGAGTTAAAGAATGGGAGGAAAAATACATAACACAGTTACTTCACCTAAGAGCATTGCTGAAGCACCAAAACGACACACTGAGCTATGATCAACTGAGAAAAGCCTATTACCGCCTCAAAGATGACGGAAGCTATTATGGCTTTCCAGAGCTAATTTACCGGCCAGAACTGGGTAAATACGATTTATCAATATCCGTTTTGCCTGCACGAAAACTAACACTCAAATTTGGAGGCACATTCTTCACCCCAATTGACCACCAGTTAGAGATAGGGGCTATGTACACCGATATTTCATATCTAAAGTACAACGCTTATGCAACCTTAGGGCGTGGCTCTTTTGCAAATTATGCCAAAATCAGAGGCAGGATTACCATCCCGACTAAACTACTATTTTTTGGAGAAATCGAAAATACGGCGTATCAGTCTTTCTTTCAGAAAGTTACTTCAGGGATATTTTCACCAAACAACAAAGCAGATATTAACTTTTCGCTCTTAGAAAGTAAATTACAAGTAGGTATTCCGCTAAAAAAGTATTCTAAATTGACCGTTGGTTTTGCTGTTCAGCAGCTTACCAATCGTTATTTTGCGGATGATATTATTTACAACTCGGATTCTTCTGACCTAAGTAAGTTTTCGGGGAATACATTATTTGCGATCATAGAGCGAAGCACGCTCAACAACAAGATGTATCCAGACCAAGGAGGGTATTTTTATGCAAGTTTTCGCTTAAATACTTTCCATGAAGCCTTTGAGCCGGGTTCTGCGCTACAAAATAAGCAATCAGTATGGCATCAATGGTTTCAAGGGCACATTAAAGTACAACGCTCCGTAGATCCGCAGTGGAAATTCCGCCCAAGTATAGTTGCCGAAGCCGCTTATTCCGGCCTACCAAGCCAGTTTAACTCAAAATCAACAATATTGTTTTCTCCAAGATATGCCCCATTTCAGGATACTCCAGTATTGTATTTACCCAGCTATTCCTCGCGGGGCTATGCTGCCGGAGGTATTCAATTAGCTTATTATCTGAATAAAAAACTAACTCTCCGAATTGAAGGGCATCTATTTCAGCCTTTTTTTAGCATCGTTCAAGATGAAACCAATAACCTAAAAATTCAATATAAACTACTAAGACCAAGGGCATTAGCTTCTGCCGGAGTAACCTACAATACCCCGATGGGGCCAATCGGTGCTTTTATCAATTATTATGATAACAAGCCAAATAACTTTCGAGTTTTTCTACATGTAGGATATTTGCTTTTCCAGCCACATCCTTGGGATTAAGTTAAAATTCAGCCCGAATCCCGCCTACGGGGAAAAAACCCAACTGATATTGTGTCTTTATTTGCTTCGATTTATATTCATAGTATTCATCGAGGATATTTTTTCGGTTGAAAATATTCTCAACACTGAAAAATATCATGATAGATGTTTTCTTTAAATTAATTTTACTGCTAATTCTGGCATCAAAACGCTCATAGTTTGGGTATCTTTTCGCCAAATATTGCTCATAATCAGGGATTCCCAACTGCATGAAGGCAGAAAGAGTTTCATCGTAAGGGGTATAAGGCCGGCCTCCGGCAAGTACATATTTTACGTTAATATCAAAACTAACCTTAGCATTAACTTTAAATTCGTATCCCCCTAAAATGTTGATTACAAACTTATTATCAAATGATGTGCTTCGCCAGATTCTGTCTTGGCCTTGATATAATGATCTAAACAAAGAAGTATTTGCCAAGAAATAATAATTTCGAGAAAGATTCTTTTTCAGGGAAATCTCGATACCATAATTTTTTCCTTTCCCTTGACTTATCAAGTAATATTGGGTGAATACTCCGCCATAGCTAACGCCGGCGTTTAATAAGGAATAAGCCCCAAATCGGGTAGGGGAGTTATAGGGACTTATGGGAACTTTAGAAATATCCTGATAATAACCTTCTATTTTAAATTGCCAACTTGCTTTTGGAAACCATTCATAACCAATAATATAGTGAACGGCTTGTGTGAAACGCAGGTTGATATTCTGAATATTAGTATCCGGTTTTTCGGATTTAAAAGTATAAGTGGTGAGGGGTTGAGCCATTCGGTGCAGGCTAATGGCTGCCGAAAAACGATGCTTCGGCGATAGCCAATAAGAAACCCCACCTCGAGGCTCCAAACTGATATTTTGAGAAAGATTTAGATATTGAGAATAAAGACCTAAATTTAGAGATAAATTTTGGGTTATACGATAGCTCCACAGGGCAAATCCTTGTAGCAGCACCCCAACTCCGGCGGTATCTTGTTTATAGGGAATTGGGTAGAAAAAATCAGAGGTAAATCTTTTTTCATTAAGAGAGTAGGAGAGTAGTTGGTTTGTAAAGCCGGCTTTTAGCACATTTCGGGTATTGATTTTGGTATGATGCAAAACACGAAACTGCAAACTGCCTTCACGGGAATCGTTACTATACCAAGGTGTTACCGAAACAAGGTCGTTCTCTCGCCCCACAGAATCAACGGTCGTTTTAAAGCCCCCATGAGTAGCAGCTAAAATAAACTTAGTAAATGAGTTATTATTCCAAAAGTGCTGATAATTAGCAGCTAACACTCCAACGCTTGTTTGCATAGTAGCATTTCTGCCATTTCCGAAGCTGGTAGTATCTTCACTTTCTTTGACCTCACCGGCACTAAGTCCGCCTAAGCCTATAACGGAAATTACATCGCCATTTTTTAGTGGAAAATTAAGTTTAAAGTTAAAATCTTGGTATCTGGGAATAGCTACTATACCTAAATTTATTCCGATAGCTTTCATAAAACCCAAAGCGGAATATCTGTAAGAAGCTAAGTAGGTACTTCGGGATTTTTTTTGAATAGGGCCTTCGGATAGCAGTTCAAATCCGTTGAATCCCAACTGGCCTACAAACTCATGTTTTTCATCATTACCGGTTCTTAGTTTTAGGTCAAAAACGGCAGAGATTTTATTACCATAGTTTGCGGGGAAGCCTCCGGTTAAGAAGTCGCTGGTAGCTAATAAGTTGTTGTTTATCATTGAGATTGGGCCGCCGGTTGCTCCCTGTGTCGCAAAATGATTTGGATTGGGAATGTCAATATCGTCTAAACGCCAAAGTACTCCAAGCGGGGAACCGCCTCTGACGATAATATCATTTCTTTGGTCACTTACGGAAGTTACCCCCGCAATCGTTTGAACCATACGCGCCGGATCCATTTTTGCCCCCGCATATTTGTTAGTTTCTTCTACCAATAACTTTACACCGCTATTAGAAATAGTTTCATTGGTCGGAGAAAACTCATTTTCAGAACCGCTGATAACCACTTCTTCCCGCTGCTTAAAGTCAGGGTCTAAGCTAATATTGATGACCAATTGTTTCCCCGAAGTGAGTTCTACATTCTGCAACGAAATCGGCTCATAGCCAATACAAGAAATGAATACATTGATTCGCCCGATTGGGATAGAATCAACCCGAAAGTAGCCTTGCTCGTTAGAATATCCCCCCAAAGTACGACTGTTAGCAACAATTTTAATTGTTGCACCTTCAATCACTTGTTCTGTATTTGACTCTACGACTCGCCCTTTAACGGTTTGAAAAAGTTGTGCACTTGTAGCTTGGCTTAATAAAAGTAAACTAATTAATAAACAATATTTTGGATAATATTTTACCCAAAGAGACTTACTGGCCAGCATTATTTTTAGGTTGTAATTCAGAAAACATAAAGGATTATAGCTCTGTATTTTATTCATTTTTAGTCTATTTTGGGGCATTTTTGTGCTTTGGTAATGAGGGTCGGTAATTGTTCGTTTTGTTTCGGGCATAAACCGTAAAATTACTCGTTCTTGCCAATCGTTTTATTATCTTTTCTGGGGCATAATCCGATAGTTGTTTTTTTAGAAGTAAGTCAATCCGTTTTTTTCTGCAATTTATTTCTATTTACGCTCAAACTCTGCTACCTTTGCCCCTATGGACGCTTTCTTCACACATATACTTTCGCAAACTACTGTACCGGTATTGGGGCATTCGGAGTATGCCGGCCAAGTAACGATAGCTGTTTCACAGAAAGACTTATTTTCGTTTTTAAAACTCCTCAAAGAGCAGTTCGGTTTTGATTATTTTTCAGACTTAGCGAACGTAGATCATTTTACAGACGAAAATCGTTTTGAGTTGATTTACAATTTACTTAATCTGGCAGAAAACAAACGTTTATTTGTTTCTTGTAGATTATCCGAAGAGTCTTTAGAAGTAGAATCTGTGGTAAGTCTTTGGCCAGCAGCGAACTGGAATGAGCGTGAAACTTATGATATGATGGGAATTTCGTTTAAAAATCATCCGGATTTACGCAGAATGTATATGCCTGAAGATTTTGAATATTTTCCAATGCGTAAAGATTTCCCGCTTCTGGGGATTCCGGGTAGCATCCAGTTACCGGAAAAAGCTCTTGAACGTGGCTATAAATAGCCAATATCAGTTTAAATACCATTCAAGTTGATTGCTTAACTGGTTGTGTTTGAGGATTCAACCATTGTTGCGTTGGCCACCCCTAACGGAGTAGGCGCAATTGGAGTAGTTCGTCTCTCCGGAAAAAATGCCATCAGCATAGCAGAAAGCGTTTTTCACGGAAAACGATTATCTGCACAGAAAACACATACCGTTCATTTAGGGACATTAAAAGACCCGAAAACAAACACTTTGATAGATGAAGTGTTGGCTACATTATTCAAAGCCCCTAAATCCTATACAGGAGAAGACATCGTTGAATTTTCTTGTCATGGTTCTCCCTACGTTTTGCAGCAAGTTTTAACTTTACTCATCAAGCAGGGAGCTGTACTTGCCCAACCCGGAGAATTTACCCTACGGGCATTCCTAAACGGAAAAATGGACTTAGCACAAGCAGAAGCCGTTGCAGATTTAATCCATGCGGAATCAGAAACAGCACACCAAACGGCTATCCGGCAAATGCGTGGTGGATTTAGCAATGACCTCAAAAACCTACGTACACAACTGATAGATTTCGCAGCATTAATAGAACTCGAAAATGACTTTAGCGAAGAAGACGTTGAATTTGTAGATAGAAAACAACTGCTGAAATTAGTTGAAGAAATGCTTAAAACAATCCAAAAACTGATTCATTCTTTTCAATTAGGTAATATTTTAAAACACGGCGTAACGGTCGTAATTGCCGGAAGACCCAATGCCGGAAAATCTACATTGCTGAACGCTTTATTGAATGAAGAAAGAGCAATCGTTACTAATATCGCAGGAACTACCAGAGATACTATCGAAGAAAAATTAATTGTGGACGGAATTGTATTTCGCCTCATAGACACCGCCGGAATCCGAGAAGCAACAGATGCCATCGAAAAAATAGGGATCGAAAAAACATTTGAAAAAATTCATGAAGCCAGCATCTTGATATACGTCTTTGATGCCAGCACATCTTCCGAACTGGAAGTATTAGAAGACTTACAAAAATTAAAAATTGAGAACCAAAAAGTATTACTCGTTGCTAACAAAACAGATATATGTGATGAACAAGCACTTGGGATGCTGTATTATAGCATTATTGAAAATTTTTCTCTTGATTATCCTTGGTTTGAAGTTAGCGCAGTCAATAAAAAACAAACAGATGAGTTAAAAGAATTTCTTCCGGCACTTATCCTCAACGACAAAATAAACACAGACCAAACTATTGTAGCCAATACAAGGCATCATGCCGCATTGCAGGATTGCGCTACACATCTTGAAACCATAAAAGAAGGATTGGCACAAAGAATTTCCGGAGACTTACTGGCCTTTGACATTCGTTACGCCCTACACGCCCTTGGCACCATTACAGGCGAAGTACTGCACGATAGAGATATATTAGGCAGCATTTTCAGTAAGTTCTGTATCGGTAAGTAATTTACTTTCCTTTGTTTGTTAAGTGCTTGTTTTTCATAGCAAACTAAGTATCTTTCTTTCTCTTTTTTGTTGCCAAACTCTACTTTTTTACCTATTTTTGTTGCTCATCTGTTGCCCTGAATTGTTGCCCTTGTTGTCGGGCAACAAGATTTCGGTAAAAGGGAAAAGATGCTACACATAGCAACACCCTGCAACAGCAAACAACAAAGAGCAACAAAATGAGTAGCAACATTCGATTAGAAAAAACCTGCCACCACTGCGGAAAAAACTTTGTCGCTAAGACAACAGTAACTCAATTCTGTTCTGATAACTGTGCAAAGAGAGCATACAAAGCACGGTTGCGTTCTGCAAAAGTTGAAGCAGCAATTCAGAAGGAGAATGAATTGAAACCGTTCAACCCTATCGTAAATCAAAAAGATTTTCTCAGCATCAAAGAAACTTGCCAGTTAATCGGTGCAAGCAGATGGACCATTTACAGAATGATTGATGCAGGTAATACGATAGTGAAAAATAAACAAGACCAATATTTTGCATATTGGGTTTTTTAT